>CAZXTO010000137.1:0-8735 GCA_964643675.1 uncultured Planctomycetales bacterium | reverse complement strand
CCTTCGACTGCTTCGGCACCTTGATCGACTGGCGCGGCGGCCAGCTGCGGGTGCTCGAACAGCTCCCCTCCTTGCGCGGCCAGGAGGGCCGGCTGGAGGAAGTGCTGGAGGCGCGCGGCCCGATCGAGATCGAGCTCGAGTCCGGCTCCTGGCGGCGCTACGAGGAGATCCTCGCCGAGTCGATCGGGATCGCCTGCCGCCAGGTCTGCGCGGTCGAGCTCACCGACACCGAGCGCCGCGCCTTCGCCGCCGGCCAGCTCGGCTGGCCGGCCTGGGAGGACACGCCCGCCGGCCTCGACCTGCTGACCGAGCGGCTGCCGATCGGCCTGCTCAGCAACTGCGACGACCTGACCCTGCGCTTGTGCGCCCACAAGCACCTCCAGGCTCCGGTCGCCCTGTTCGTCTCGGCCGAGCAGGTGCGCTCCTACAAGCCGGCCCACGCCCACTGGGGTGCCGCCCTGGCCGCGCTGGGCCTGGAGGCGGAGCAGGTGCTGCACGTGTCCTTCGCCCCGCACTACGACCTCGAGCCCGCCGCCGAGCTCGGCTTCCGGCTCGGCTTCCTGCGCCGCTACGGCGCGCCCGAACCGGCCGGCCTCGCCCTCGACTACGTGGCCGAGGACCTGCCCGAGCTCGCCGAACAGGTCCTCGCCGACGCCGACTAGGCGCTCGGCCCCCTGGCCGGGGCACCGTCGCCGGCCTGGAACAGCTCGCGGATGCCGCCCAGGCCGCCGAGGGCGCTGCTGGCCTCGAAGGGGAGGAATACCGTCTTGTCCCCCTCGCGCTGGGACCCGATCTGGGCCAGGGTCTCGAGGTATTCCGAGGCGATGCGGTACTCGGAGGGATCCAGCCGCGCGCCTTCCAGGGCCGCGCCCACCCGGCGCAGGGCCTCGGCCTCGCCCTCGGCCACCCGCTGCCGGGCCTCGGCGTCGCCCTCGGACCGCAGCACCTGGGCGCGCTTGTCGCCCTCGGCTTCGGCGATGGCGGCGTCGCGCTGGCCTTCGGCGTGCAGGATCTGCGCCTGCTTGACGCCCTCGGCCTCGAGGATGCGGGCGCGGCGATCCCGCTCCGCGGTCATCTGCTTCTCCATCGCCACCTTCACCGACTCGGGCGGCGTGATGTCCTGCAGCTCGACGCGGTTGACCTTCACCCCCCACTTGTCGGAGGCGTCGTCGAGCACCGTGCGCATCTTGCCGTTGATCTCGTCGCGCGAGGTCAGCGTGGCGTCCAGGTCGAGGTCGCCGATGATGTTCCGCAGGGTGGTCTGCGCCAGCTTCTCGAGCGCATTGGGCAGGTTCGCGACCTCGTAGACGGCGCGCTTGGGGTCGGTGATCTGGTAGTAGAGCAGGCCGTTGACGCCGATCAGCACGTTGTCCTTGGTGATGACCTGCTGGCGCGGGAAGTCGAGCACCTGCTCGCGCAGGTCGACGTGGCCGCGCGGCAGGTAGTGGACGAGCGGTTCGCCGTCGTGGCCTTCCGCGACCGCGCGCCACTGGATCGGGCGCCGCTTGTCCAGGATCGGCCAGATGATGTTGATGCCGGGCTGCAGCACGCGGTGGAACTTGCCGAGCCGTTCGATGATGACCACTTGGGCCTGCTTGACCGTCTTCAGGCCCAGCATCCCCATCACGATCACGAAGGCCGTGATGGCGAGCAGGATGAGGAGGAGGGGGTCCATGCCCCCTCGCTACGCCTACCCTCTCGGGCTCATTCGACGATCAGGCGGTTGCCCTCGACCCGGACCACGCCGACCGTGTCTCCGGCCTGGAGTACGCCTCCGTCGCTCGCCGCCGCCCGCCAGCGCTCGTTGCCCAGCGTCACGGTGGCCACGCCGCCGGCCTCGCAGCCGCGCTCGACCCGACAGCTCAGGCCGATCAGGGCTTCGACGTTGGTGGCCGGCGCGTCCTCCTGGAGCGCGCGCAGCAACAGCGGCCGCAGGCTGAAGAAGGACAGGAAGGTGACCACCGCGAAGACGCCGAGCTGGGCCGTGAGTTCGTGCCAGCCGCAGATGTCCGCCAGAGCGGCGCCCAGCGCCCCCACCCCCAGGCAGGCGAGCACGAAGCCCGGCGTGAACATCTCGAGGATGCCCATCAGCAGGGCGAACAGGAACCAGAAGTGCCACGGCAGGAAGGCCTCGAATTCGAAGGCCTTCCCCACCGTTTCGAGGAAGCTCGGCTCAGGGTTCTGGATCAGCATGCGCAGTCCTCCGCCCAGCCGGGCTTCCCCGCCCGGGCATCCGGTCAGGAGCCGCTACGCGCCAGCTCCAGTCCGACTTCGATCGCTTTTTCGAGCTGCCGGTCGACCTCGGCGGCGTAGTCGCCGGGCAGGTTCTCGACCGCGTGGTCCGGCGGGCAGCCGTTGAGCTCCATGTTGGTCATGGTGCCGTCGTTGACGTACCACCCGCGCATCGGCATGCGCACCATCGAGCCGTCCAGCAGGCCGGCGGCGCCGGTGGAGATCACCGCGCCGTAGGTCTTCTTGCCGACCACCGGGCCGCGCTTCAGGGTCTTGATCGACCAGGAGAAGATCTCGGCGTTGGAGTAGCTGTTCTCGTTGCACAGCACCACGACCGGCTTGTCCCAGGTGGCGAAGATGCGCCGCCCCTGCGGATAGCCCTCGCCGCCGCCGCGGGGGATGGTGCGGGCGTGGTCCTTGACCATCAGCATGCTGAGCACCATGTCGGTGGTCCAGCCGCCGCCGTTCTCGCGCACGTCGATCAGCAGGGCGTCCTTGCCGGCGCCGGCGTGGAACAGATCGCGCTCGAAGTCGAGCAGGCTGGGCGTGCCCATGCCCTCGATGTGAATGTAGCCCAGCTTGCCGGAGCTGGCGTGCTCGACCTTGGAGCGGGCCAGCTCGGTGGCCCGACGGTAGAGCTGTCCGCGCAGGGCGCCGCCCGACTGCGGCCGGATCAGGAAGCTGCGCTCCTCGCCGTCGTCGCCGCGCACGCTCAACTCGGTCTCCTGGCCACCGGTCCCGTCCATCAGCCGGTAGAAGTTGCCGCCGGGCTCGAGCTCCTCGCCGTCAATGGCCAGGATCACGTCGCCGGGGTGGAGGCGGCTGGCCTCGCGGTGGGCGGGACCGCCCTTGACGACTTCGCGCACCTTGCGGCCCGGTCCCGGGAAGCTGTCGTCCCAGATCACTCCGAGGTCGCCGGTGGAGCTGCGGTCGTCCCCGCCGCCGCCGCCGAAGTTGTAGTAGCCCATGTGGCTGGCGTTCATCTCGCCCAGCATCCAGTTCATGAGCTCGTCGAAGTCCTGGCGGGTGGAAGCGGCCGAGGCGATCGGCTGCCACTTGGCCAGCGAGCCGGCCCAGTCGTGGCCGTGGAAGCCCGGGTCGTAGAAGCCGCGGTCCAGGGCTCTCCAGCCCTGCTCCATCACCGCCGAGCGCAGTGCCCGCTCGTCGCGCCGGAAGCGCACCGAGAAGCCGTAGGTGGTGGCCTTGCCGCCGCGGCCGACGACCTTGCCGCCCTTGGTGTAGTAGATCTCCTTGTCGTGGGCGGTGAAGGAGCCGACCGAGCTGGACTCGAGCTGCTTCTCCTCCCCCTCCCAGAGGTCGATCTCGAAGAAGCCAGTCTCGACGCCGCGGCTTCCGGTGGTCAGGCGCGTCCCCAGGCCGGAGTTGAAGTAGACCTTCTCCGAGTCGGCGTCGAAGCCGAGCGCGGTCTCGTTGCCCTCGCGACGGGTGAGGCGGCGCAGGCGGAGGCGGATGTCCTCGAAGTCGATCTGGATCGGCTCGACCTCCTCCTCTTCCTTCTCCTCCGCTTCCTCGTCCTGGCCTTCCTCGGCCTCCCCCTCCGCAGCCGGCTCCTGGCCGGGATCCGGTTCCTGCGCCGGCTCCGCGCCGGGGTCGGCCACAGGTTCGGCGGCGGGATCCTGCCCCGGCTCGGGCTCGGGCTCGGGGTCCTTCTTCTTCGGCTCGTCCTTCTTCTTGGCCTTCTTCGCCTTCTTGGCGGCTTCCTCCGCCTCGAGCCGCTCGCGTTCGGTCAGCTCGGTGTCCCCCTTGCGCAGCCAGGCGACCCAGACGTCGGTCTCGTCGAGCATCTGGCGGCGCGAGGTGAAGACCAGCTTGCGGCCGTCCGCCGACCAGCGCGGCGAGCTGTCGTCGTCCGGGTGGCGGGTCAGGTTGAAGGGCTGCACGCCGGGCGCGTCGGCGGCCATGCCTTCGTCGAGCACGGTCCGCACCAGGTACACCTCGGTGTTGTAGTCGGCGTCGACCTTGGAGTAGGCGATCCAGCGTGAGTCGGGCGCCCAGTCGTAGTCCGGCGTGTCGAAGCCGTCGGTGAGCACCCGCACGACCTCCCGAGACTCGGCGTCGGCCACCTGGAGCTTGCCGGGATACTCGATCCAGGCCAGCAGCTTGCCGTCCGGCGACAGGCTCAGGCCGAGCTCGTCGACCTCGGTGGTGGTCAGGCGCTCCTCGGTGAAGCGGCGCGAGCGGTAGAAGGGGGTGTCCTCATCGGCCGGCGCGACGCGGTAGATCTCGCTGTTGCCGTCCCGCTCGGAGAGGAAGAGCAGCGCCTTGCCGTCCTCCACCCAGACCGGGTTGCCGTCCGGCGCCGGGTGGGTGGTGACGCGAGCGCAGCGCTCGATCTCGTCGTGCTTGCGCAGCACGTAGACGTCGCCGTCGGCGACGAAGGCGATCGACTCGCCATCCGGGGAGACGGCCAATTCGCCGGCGCCGCCGGAGACCGTGACCTCGCGCTCATCGGGCAGGCGCGGGTCCAGGCTGCCGTAGAGGGCCAGCTCGCGGGCCTGGCCATCCTCGGTCCCGATCAGCACCAGGCCGGTCCCGAGCTCGGCGACCACGGAGCGACCGTCTCGGCTGATCTCGGCTTCCCGCAGCGACTGACCGCCGGGGTGGAAGACCGGCTGCGGGTTGCCGCCGGCCGCGGCCACCGACCACAGGCCGAGGTCGCGCCCGCCCTCGTTTCCGTCGCAGGCGCGGTCGCTGAGGAAGTAGACCGTGCGGCTGTCGCCGCTCCACATCGGGTCGAGGTCGTTGCCGTCGAAGCGGGTCAGCTCGCGGTGGGTGCCGGCCTCGACGTCGTAGATCCAGAGCGCGCTCGAGGCCGGCCCGCGGTAGGCGCGGCGCCGCGGGTCGCCGTGGCCGCGCTCGTAGCAGACGTAGCGACCATCCGGCGAGACCGCCGGCCGCAGCATGGGCGCGTCGATCATCAGGGTCGGGGTGCGTCCGTCGCGGTGCGCCAGCCAGGCGCCCTGGCCGCGGCGGGAGTACCGCCGCTCGCGGGTGGCGCCGACCAGCAGGGAATCGCCGTCGACCCAGCCGTGCAGGCTCTCCCCTTCGGAGTTCCAGGTGACGCGCTCGGGCTGGCCGCCAGCGGCCGGCATCATGAACACGTCGACGTTGCCGTGACGCGTGCTGCCGAAGGCCAGCCACTCGCCGTCCGGAGACCACTTGGGCCGGCCGTCGTAGGCCTGGTGGGCGGTCAGGCGGCGGGCGTGGCCGTCGGCGACGTCCGCGACCCAGACGTCGCCCTGGTGGCTGAAGGCCACCTGGCTGCCATCCGGACTGAGCGCGGGGTGCCGCGGCACCAGCAGTTCGCTGCCGGGGAGCCCGGCTTGGGCGGCGGCCGGCGGCGCGGGGTACACCGCGTGGGACACCGAGGCGCTGCCGCAGGAGACGGCCGCAGCGGCGAAGGTCAGAACCCAGGGGAGAGAACGCATGACCGGGAAGAATAGCGGCGTCCCCGCCTCGTGGCGGGGACGCCGGGGTGACCGGGGTCAAAAAAAGACCTCAGTCCAGTCGACGCAGCTGGATCTCCAGCCGTAGCACGCCGTTGCTGCCCAGGAAGGCCGAGGCGTGGCGCTCGATCCGGATCCGGCCGTCCTGATCGGGGAGGAAGCGCCCCTCCACCCCCAGGCGGGCGACCTCCGGCCGCTCCACCGCCACCACGTCGGCCGGCTGCGCGTTCACGGTGCCGCCGCCGTGGGTACCGGCCGGGAGGGTGCGGCTCAAGGTCAGGGTGATCGGCTGGCCGTGGTCGACCCGGCTCATCTTGAAGGCGAGTTCGACCGCACCATCCGGCCCGGCCAGGAGGGAGCCGCTCACGCCGTCGAACAGGGTGTCGAATTGGGGGTCGGCGATGCGGCTGGACTGCGCGACCTCGACGTCCCAATCGGTCAGCACCTTGGCCAGGTCGCCGCGGGCGAAGCGCACCGGGTGTCCGCCCAGCACCTCGCCGCCGAGCTCGAGGATCTGGCGCTCCCCTTCCGGGTGGCTGACGTAGGCGGCCAGCTCCAGGGCGTAGCGCTGGGTGCCGCGGTCCAAGGCCGTGCGCACCGCGGCGATCTGGTCCTCGACGAAGCCGCCGGAGAGGGCCAGATAGCCCGAGGAGGCGGCCCAGGTGTCGCCCAGCAATTCGAGCGAGTTGGCCATCTCGGCCCACTCCGCGGGGTCCTCGGCCAGGGTCGGCACGGTGCAGACCGCGACCGCGTCGCCGGCGGCGAGGGTCTGCTCGGGGACCGCCCCGCCGCAGGAGAGCTGCAGCTCCAGGCTGCGGCCGTCCCGCCCCGGCAGGCGGAAGACCGTCGGCGCGCCCGGCACCAGCAGGGACCGCCAGCCCGCCTCGGCCAGGTCCTGGCGCAGGCGGTCGAATCCCTTGATCGCGGCGTAACCGGTCTCCAGGTACTCCTGGTCCCCGAAGGCGGAGTCCACCACGCTCAGCTCGGCCCGGAATCCATGCCCCGGAACCGGCAGGAGCTCGAGCGCCAGCGAACGGCCGGCGAACTGGGCCCCGATCACCGGGTCGGCGATGGCCGAGGCCTGGGCGATCTCGACGTCGAGGTCCCGGACCACCTGGCGCTGGACCAGGTCCCGGATCGCGATCGGACGACCGAGGTGGACCTGGTGGCTGCCAGCCAGCAGCACCTCACCGTTCTGGCGATCCCGGAGCGAGAAGCTGATCGGAACCGGAGCTTGCTTCGAGAATTCGACCCACTTCTGCAACTCCTTGTCGGACCAGTGGTTGCGGGATCCCACGAAGGCCGCGAGGGCCTCCTGGTCCTCGTCCGCGAGCAGCGTCATCGGTTCCTCGTCGAACCAGCGGGGCTGCAGGGACTGCCAGACCGGCCATTCGGAGGGCCAGTGGCCGCCGTCCAGATACTCCATCAGGTGGTGGCTGTCGACGACGTGGGTGGGGTGGGGGCTGCCCGGCGGGAGGTCCTGCGGAGCGAGGAAGAGAGGAAGAACGAGGGCACTGAGAAACACGGTTGACTCCTGGCTAGGGACAAGGCGTCTAAGGAACTCCCTAGCGAGGGTAACGGGAACTGGCCTTCAGTCGGTGGTGGCAACCGGTCGATGGGGAGGAAGAGCGGCTGGCATGCCACGACCGTTCCACCCCGATCCCCGCGCTCGCTCCGGCGAGTCCGTAGCCCTTCGATCCACCCGACCCCGATGGACATCCTGATCGCCGAAGACGACGCCGTGACCCGGCGGATGCTTCAGAAGACCCTCGAAAGCTGGGGCCACCGGGTGACCGCTGCCCGCGACGGCAAGGAGGCGCTGGAGGCCTACACCCGCGGCGGCATCCACCTGGTGCTCACCGATTGGATGATGCCGGGGATGGATGGCCCGGAGCTGGTCCGCCACATCCGCAAGACCAAGCTGTTCAGCTCGGTCCGCGCCTACGTGATCCTGCTCACCTCGCGCGGCACGATGGATAACCTCGAAGCCGGCTTCAGCGCCGGCGCCAACGACTTCATCGCCAAGCCCTGGAACCCGGTCGAGCTCAAGGCCCGGGTCCAGTCGGGCGTGCAGATCGTCGAGCTGCAGACCGAGCTCGAGCGCATGGCGCACACCGACGCCCTGACCAGCCTGATCAATCGCCGGGCCCTGGTCGAGTCGCTGCGCCGCGACGAGGACCGGATGCGGCGCGAGAACCGGCCGATCGGCATCGTCATGACCGATGTCGACCACTTCAAGTCCTTCAACGACCGCTACGGCCACGACGTCGGCGACCAGGTCCTGCGCCTGGTGGGCCAGTGCCTGTCGGCCAGCGTGCGGGGCGGCGACTACGTCGGCCGCTGGGGAGGCGAGGAATTCCTGCTGGTGCTCCCGGGCGCGGACATCATCCAGAGCGCGGAGGTGGCGGAGCGCTGCCGCACCCTGCTCGAGTCGCAGCGCCTGCGCACCAAGGACGGTCGGGTGCTGCACGTGACCGCCAGCTTCGGCGCGGCGGCCACCGAGGGCGCCACCCGCGAAGACGTGATGACCCTGGTCCAGCAGGCCGACAAGGCGATGTACTGGGCCAAGGACAGCGGCCGCAACCGGGTCAAGATCTACGTGTCGAGCGCGGATCCGGCCCAGCGCAAGAAGCGCTGAGGCGCGCGCGGCGGCCGAGCTGGAACAGCCGCCAGGCCGCGAACAGCAGGAACAGGCCGAAGGCCCGCTTGAGGGTGGTCTCGGCCAGCACGTGATCGCGCAGGAACACCGCGCCGATCGCCGTCAGCGCGGCCGCGGGCACCAACCAGGTGGCCACCCCCGCCACCACCCGGCCCTGTCGGCGCGCGATCCAGGCGCCGCGCAGCGCGGTCGGCACCATCGCCAGCAGGCTGGTAGCGGCGGCGGCGGCGAAGGGGAAGCCGCCGACCAGGAAGACCAGGCCCGGGACCACCACCACCCCGCCCCCCACCCCGAACAGGCTGGCGGAGACGCCGGCGAGCACCCCGAGCAGCAGGACCGCCGCCGCCCGCAGGCCAGGCCCGGCCTCGCTGAGCAAG
>CAZXTO010000136.1:0-8743 GCA_964643675.1 uncultured Planctomycetales bacterium | reverse complement strand
CGGAGAGGCTCGGCGGCGGCGTGAGAGCCCGAAGGGCTCGGTCAAAGCCGCCGAGCCTCTCCGGCCCGCGCGGTACCACGAGACCCTTACTTCATCTGCAGCACACCCGCATACCCCTGCGGGCCGGTCGGCACGTCCTTCCCTTCGATACGGAAGTACCACTTCCCGCCGGGCGGGTTGCTGATGATGATCTGCTCGACGGTGTTCTTGCTGTCCAGCGTGGTCGGGTTCGGGGTGGCGAGGCCGGTGCTGGTGCTCCGGATGTTGCCGTGGTACACGACGCCGTTCGGGTCGCGCGCGAGCAGGTTCAGGTCGTTGCCCGTCGGGGCGGAGCTGAAGGCGCTGCCGGGCTCGTCGGACCACACCAGGGTCAGGCGGAGCTCGGACTTGCCGGCCGGCAGGTTGGCGCTGATGGTGCGGTTGGCGCCGTGGGTCAGGCCCTGGGCGTGCGGCACGTCGATCAGGCGCACCAGCTCGCTGTCACCGCTGAGGTAGGCGACGTTGTCGAGCAGGATGCGGCCGTAGCCCTCCTGGTTGCCGGTGTAGCCGCTGATGCCGGTCATGTCGACCGCGCAGCTGATCAGGCTGGCGCGCAGCAGGGCGCCGGAGGGGGTGAAGCCGTCGGCGGGGTTGGCCGCGCCGCTCGGGTAGTAGCCCTCCTCGAAGTACTGCTTCAGCTGGGCCGAGGCGCCGACCACGACCGGGCAGGCCATCGAGGTGCCGCACATCGTGGTGGTGCCGCAGCTCGCGGTGCTGGCCGAGTAGGTCGAGCAGCCGGGCGCGAACACCTCGGGCTTCTGGCGACCGTCCGCGGTCGGCCCCTTGCCGCCGCTGCCCTTGTTCTCGGGGTTGCTGCGGCTGGTGGCAGCCACCGCGAGCACGTTCTTGGCGTTCTCGGGGTTCTTCAGGTTGCTGCCGTTGGTGATCGCGAAGGCGACCATGCCGTCCTCGTTGTCGTGCGAGTAGGCGTCGATGTCGCGCGACCAGTAGTCGTAGCTGGTGGTCCAGTCGTTGCCCCAGGAGTTGGTGTGGACCCGGCCGCCGTTGCTGTGGGCCTGGTTGAGCCAGCTCAGGAAGGCGGTGCTGCCCGGGAAGCCGGCGCGGTGGGCCAGCCAGGCGTTCGGCGCCATGCCGTTGTAGGTGTCGGTGCCGTTGATCGGGCGCGCGTCACCGGCGGCCGAGCCGGCGGTGTGGGTGCCGTGCGAGTCGGCGCCGCCGGAAACGCTCCACCACTTGATCTTGCGGTGGTTCGGGCCCGGGGAGGCTCCGGTCGGATCGTCGAAGTAGCAGCTCGACTCCTGGATCCGGCCGTCGATGTGGCCGATGGTCACGTTGTCGCCCATCAGGCCCTGGTTCCAGAGCTTGGTGTCGTTGTTGACGTAGGTCTGGACCACCCACTGCGACTTGTTGTTGCGCTGCTCGGCGGTGGCCGACTCCTGCATGTACTTGACGCCGGCCAGCCGGGCCAGGACGAGCACCTCGGTGGTGTTGGCGCGCACGCCCATGCGCAGGTAGCGGCCGGACTCGACCACGTCCTCGACCGGGATGTCGAGCGCGCGGATCGACTGCTCCACGGCCTCGAGGTCGACGTCGGGCCAGAACTCGATCGCGATCTGCATGCGGTCCAGCGGATCACCGGCCCGGGTCTCGTAGCGGCCCATCTCCGGGTCGATCTTGTAGCCGGGGTGGACCGGGATCACGGCCAGGGCGGAGGCGCGCACGCTGGCGAGGGCCTCGGTGGGGATCCAGGCCTCCATGCCGTTGTGCGGCAGGTAGTCGAAGACCTTGCCGCCCTGGGCCAGGATGTGGCCGCGCAGGGCGTGCCACTGATCGGCGTCGGCGGCCTGCACGAAGGCATAGCCCGAGGCCAGCGCCTCGGCCTGGGAATAGGCCAGGGTGGCCGGCAGGGTCGGCTGACCATTGCGGGTGTCCCAATCGAGGGTCTTGAGGACCAGGCGGCTCGGTTCGCTGCGCCGGTCGGTCTCGGTCAGGTGGAGCATCGCCGGCTGCTGCGCTTGCAACAGCGGGGCGGAGGCCAGCAGGAGGATGGAGCTAAGCATCTAAGTTCTTTGCAGGGAAAGGGTTGCGCGCGCGAACGGGGTCTGGGGACAGATCTCCCATCGTGGCCTAGGACGATCCAGGCTATCAGGCGGTTCCGGCCTTTCGCCTGAATTGAACCCTGCCAATGCCTCTTTCGGTTAGAAAATCGCTTTTCTGGCCGTCAAAGCGGATAAAACTAAGGGCTGGGACAGCATCCGCCGGAGCGAGAATTGGCGGTTCTTCGGGCTCGAAAGGCCGGAACCCTGAGGCTCCCCGAAGGGTCTTCCCGATAGAGGAACGGCGCCACCGTGGTGCCGTTTTGCGCGTCCCCACTCCCCCATCTCTCTGACCGGTACCACCAGCACCTCATGAAGTCCCTTCACTGGCTCGCCTCCCTGGCTGCTGGTCTCGTCCTCGCGGGCGGGGCCGTGGCCTGCATCGAGGCCCTCACCCTGGACCAGATGGTCCAGAAGACCGACGCCGCCGTCCGCGGCGAGATCACCGACGTCTCCTCCGTCCTCTACCAGGTCAGCGAGGAAGACCGCCGCATCTACACCGTCGTGACCGTGGAGGGCACCGACCTCTACACCGGCGAAGCCCGCACCATCGAGGCGGCCTTCCTGGGCGGCACCTACGGCGGCGAGACCATGAACGTCACCTGCATGCCGAACCCCGCCGACTACCGGCTCGGCAACGAGGTGGTCCTGTTCAGCGCTCCGGTGGAAGGCTGGGGCCCCGAGATCGACCGCTGCGTCTACGCGGCGATGGGCGGCATCTTCCGCGAGGTCGCCACGCCGAAGGGCGCGGTCCTGCTCGGCAAGGGGGAAGGCACCGCGATCGAGAAGAACACCCGGCTGAGCGATCTGCAGGCCGGCATCCAGCAAGCCCTGGCCAAGAAGGCCAGCAACCAGTGAGGCGCCAGAAGATGAAGAACCTCCTCCGCGTCTCCCTCGGCGTCGCCCTCGTCGGCGGCACCGCCACCTTCGTCGTGCCCGAGGACGCCACCGCCTGGTCCGTGATCGGCGGCAACCTGTCCTTGAGCCAGCGCGACGTCCGCATCTATGACAACTTCATCGATGCGGCCAGCCACAACAACACCATCCCGCACGCCAACTGGCCGGGCTTCACCGAGATCGAGCTCTCCTGCTGGAAGGCCATGGCCGAGTGGGGCAGCCGCAAGTTCGGCGACGGCTCCGGTGACACGACCCAGTACCAGATCGGCGACGGCCGGGCCGACTTCGACTTCTTCTGGAACGGCGAAGCCAGCGGCCAAGGCGGCTACAACGCCAACATCGTCTCCCCGCTGAGCGGCTCGAGCGGCGGCGTGCTCGCCTACTGCGAGACCCCGATCAGCGACGGCTGGCGCATCAAGTTCTACGAGTCCTGGACCTGGTCCGACGGCCCCGGCGGCATCGGCGGCGGCGAGATGGACTTCCAGGGCGTGGCCACCCACGAGCTCGGCCACGCGCTGGGCCTGGGCCACTCCAACGACAGCTCCGCCACCATGTACGCCTACGCCAGCGGCAACGGCGTGTCCGACCGCTCGATCGAGGCGGACGACCGCGCCGGCCTGCAGTACATCTACGGCGTGCGCGACGATGCCATCAAGCCGTGGATCGACAGCGTCGGCGGCTCGACCTCCCCGGGCGGCACCTGCGTCCTGACCGGCGGCAACTTCTCGACCACCGGCAACGAGATCTGGCTCAACGACAGCACCATCGGCTCGACCAACGTCACCGGTGACCCCTACAAGATCACCGGCATCGCCTCCACCAACGGCGGCACCCAGATCAGCTTCACCGTGCCCGTCACCGGCATCCTGTCCGGCGGCATCCACGTCAAGCGCTCCGGCGGCTCCGGTCACAAGTACCTGTCCGACGCCGAGCCCTTCGACTACGGCGGCGGCGGCGGCGGCACCAACCAGATCGGCCTGTCCGGTCCGAGCGTGATCGTGGGCGGCACCACCGGCATCTTCGACTTCGTCAACGCCGCTGGCAGCACCACCACCTACCTGCTGTGGAGCCTGAGCAACACCGGCTCGACCATCCAGGGCCACTCCTTCGACCTCGGCACCCCGTGGAACGTGGGTTCGACCGTGACCTCCGGCATTACCGGCGCCGGCACCTTCACGGTGCCGATCCCGGGCGGCGCGGCCGGCCTGACGGTCTACCTCGAGGTGGGCCAGGACGACAACGGCAACATCCTGGACTCGAACCTGCTCACCCTGAGCATCCTCTGATCCGCCCTCCCGGCGGATTCCGGGCCGGCCCTCGCCAGGGGGCCGGCCCTTCTTCTTTGCCCCGCCGTGCCGCTCCGGGGAGGGCGGCGTCGAGACGCCCTCCTCCTCCGAAGCCGCTACAGCCGTAGACCTGGCTTCGCCGATGGAAGGGGCCCCGTTTCCCCCCATGGCGACCTCTCCCCACCGACTCACCCGCGCCCGCCACCTCCAGGACCAGGGGCGCTTCCTGGCCGCGGCCGACGTGCTCCTGGCTGCCTTCCGCTCAGCCCCGCACGACGGCTCGATCGCCTGCGAGCTGGGCCACGTGCTGCTGGCCGGCGGCGACCCGGCCGGCGCCCTCGAGGACCTGGATCGCGCCCGCCACGCCGACCCCCGCGATCCCGCGGCCCTGCGCGGCTGCATGGAGGCGCTGCGGCAGCTCGGCCGCCCCGACCAGGCCGCTCGCGCCCTGGTCGACGGCCTGATGGCCGGCGTCGAGCCGCAGGAGCTGGCCGACCAGATCCTGCCCGATCTGGCCGCCTGAGCGCCCGCGCGCTCCGGCCCCCGACCGGGCCGTCGCTAGGCTGGTGGTCTTGATCGAGCCCACCCCCCTGCCGCCTGGCGCCACGCCGCCGGTCTCCCCCGCCGGGAACCCGGCCCAGGAACCGGTCGTGCTCGAGGACATGATCGCGGTGGTCCGTCTGCCGGCCCTGTTCCGCAAGGTCGACCGGATCCTCGAGCGCATGACCGGCTCCTTCCAGCTGCCGGCCGACTCCAGCTTCACCCTCCAGGACCCCAAGCCGGGCGACGGCGTCCACGAGTACGGCCTGCGCTGGACCGACGCCAAGGCCGGCCTGAGCCTGTTCGCCGGCATGACCTGGGGTGACCTCGGCCACGACCCCTTGTGGGAGGTCCGCCTCGAGGGCGGACCCGAGGTCGACGCCGCCGCGCTGCGCTCCAGCGGCATGCTGCGCATGGCCGCCCGCCGGGCCGAGAGCCGCTTCAGCGAGTGGGACCGCTTCTGGCACGAGGACCAGGCCGAGGCCGGCTACCTGATCGGCGCCAGCGCCGCCTGCACCCGCTACCTCGAGGAGCAGAACCCCGACGGCACCGCCGCCGAATACCTGGCCGGCGCCCTCCACGCCCTCCACCGCTCCGGCGCCCTCTCCGCCCTCCGCGAAGCCGTGATCTCCGGCACCGACGTCAATTAGGGGTCAGACGTCCGTTCTTTCCATGGAATGCACCCACTGCGGCTACGAGATCTCGAGCTTCACCGAAGCCCTCGAGGCCCTCGAAGGCGGCTGCCGCTGCCTGCTCTGCGGGGGTGAGCTGTCCCGGACCGAGCTCGAGGCCGCGGTCGACGGCTGGAAGGACGATCGCCTGCTCAGCGAAGGCGAGCAACGGGCCGAGACCGAAGCCGACCTGGCCGAGGAGGAGGACCTGCACGAAGGCGTGCCGGACTTCGGCGACGAAGGCGAGGACGAGGAAGACCCCCTGTTCTGATCTGCCCGCCTGCCATTCGGGCAGGGGCGGCTCCACCTGCCGCTCCGGCATGGCCGGACTAAGCTTCTGCTTTTCCAAGACTTAGGGCTGATCCCAAGATCGGCGCCGGAACCGAGGGGAGGTGGCACAGCGGTTGCACTGAGAGGGCGACCGAACCGCCATGCCCTACCGCATCCTGGTCGCCGACGACAACCTCGACTCCCGCCGGGTCCTTCAGGCCCTGCTCGTGGGGGCCGGATTCGACGTCGAACTGGCCGAGGACGGCTCGCAGGCCCTCCAGCGCCTGCTGGCCCACCCCGAGGCCTTCGACCTGTCGCTGCTCGACGTGCACATGCCGACCCTGACCGGGCTGGAGGTGCTGGCTCAGATGCAAGCGCTCGGGACGGTGGTTCCCAGCATCCTCATGACCGGACACCCGTCGCGGGCGATCGAGTCGGCCGCCCTCGAGGCCGGCGCGCGCACCATCCTGCGCAAGCCGATCACCGCCGAGATCCTCCGCATCACCGTCCGGCAAGTCATCCGCGAGATCCGCCCGACCAACGGGCCCGAGTAAAGAACAAGAAAGCCCCGATGGCCAAGACCGCCAAGAAAGTTGCCATTCGCCCCCTGGGCGACAAGGTCCTCGTCCAGCGCCTCGCCGCCGCCGAAATCAGCGCCGGCGGCATCGTCCTGCCCGACTCCGCGCAGGAGAAGCCGAAGCAAGGCACCATCATCGCCCTCGGCGATGGCCGCCTGCTCGACGACGGCTCCCGGACCGAGTTCACCGTCAAGAAGGGCGACACCGTGCTCTTCACCTCCTACGCCGGCACCGAGGTCGAGTGGGAAGGCGAGGAGTACCTGATCCTGTCCGAGGAAGACATCCTCGGCATCGTGGGCTGAACGGCCTGATTCCCGGATTCCCCCTAGCTAGCTGAAATCATGCCTGCCAAGAAAATCGCCTACGACCAGGACGCCCGCGAGCACATCCGCAACGGCGTCAAGAAGCTCGCCGCCGCGGTCAAGGTCACGCTCGGCCCGCGCGGCCGCAACGTGATCATCGAGAAGTCCTTCGGCACCCCGACCGTCACCAAGGACGGCGTCACCGTCGCCAAGGAGGTCGAGCTCGAGGACAAGTACGAGAACATCGGCGCCCAGCTCGTGCGCCAGGTGTCCTCGAAGACCAGCGACGTCGCCGGCGACGGCACCACCAGCGCCACCGTGCTGGCCGAGGCCATCTTCGACGAGGGCCTGCGCAGCGTCACCGCCGGCGTCAACCCGGTCGAGCTGAAGCGGGGCATCGAGGCCGCGGTCGACACCGTCGTCAGCTTCCTCGGCAAGAAGTCGACCGCCGTCAAGGACATCTCCGAGATCGAGCAGATCGGCACCGTCGCCGCCAACAACGACCCCGAGATCGGCGGCAAGCTGGCCGAGGCCTTCGAGAAGGTCGGCAAGGACGGCGTCATCACGGTCGAAGAGGGCCGCTCGCTCGACACCGAGATCACCTGGGTCGAGGGCATGCAGTTCGACAAGGGCTACCTGTCGCCGCACTTCGCCACCGACATGGAGTCGATGACCTGCGAGCTCGAGGACCCCTTCATCCTCATCTTCGAGAAGAAGATCTCGAACGTGCGCGACATGCTGCCGGTGCTCGAGGAGGTCGCCAAGGCCGGCAAGCCGCTGCTGATCATCGCCGAGGACATCGAGGGCGAGGCCCTCGCCACCCTGGTGGTCAACAAGCTGCGCGGCATCTTCAAGTGCTGCGCGGTCAAGGCCCCGGGCTTCGGTGACCGCCGCAAGGCCATGCTCCAGGACATCGCCGTGCTGACCGGCGGCACCGCCCTGTTCGAGGAGATGGGCTACTCGCTCGAGAAGGCCACCATCGACCTGCTCGGCCGCGCCAAGCGCGTCACGATCACCAAGGAAGAGACCGTGGTCATCGAGGGCGCCGGCACCGCCGGGGACATCAAGGCCCGGATGGAGCAGATCAAGGCCGAGATCGACAACGCCAGCTCCGACTACGACAAGGAGAAGCTGGTCGAGCGCCAGGCCAAGCTGGCCGGCGGCGTCGCCGTGGTCAACGTCGGCGCGGCCACCGAGGCCGAGATGAAGGAGAAGAAGGCGCGCGTCGAGGACGCCCTGCACGCGGTCCGCGCCGCGGCCGAGGAAGGCATCCTGCCCGGCGGCGGCACCTCCCTGATCCGCGCCCAGAAGCAGCTCGACAAGATGGAGCTGAGCGGCGACCAGAAGTTCGGCGTCCAGATCGTGCGCCGGGCCCTGGAGGCTCCGATCCGCCAGATCGCGGCCAACGGCGGCCTCGACGGCTCGATCGTGGTCGACCGCGTCCGTGGCCAGCGCAAGTTCAGCATGGGCTACAACGCCGCCACCGACGAGTACGTCGACCTGGTGGCCGACGGCGTCATCGACCCGACCAAGGTCGTGCGCTCCGCCCTGCAGAACGCGGCCTCCGTCAGCACGCTGCTGCTCACCACCGAAGCCCTGGTCACCGAGATCAAGGAAGAGGTCGCTCCGGCCATGCCCCCCGGCGGCGGCATGGGTGGCATGGGCGGCGGCATGGGCGGCATGGGTGGAGGAATGGGTTTCTGATCGAGTGATCGGGTACCCGGCTCGACCCCGACGGGGAGGGCCAAGAAAAAAAGCTCTGCGGCTTTGACCGAGCGAAGCGCTCTTACGTCGCCGCAGAGCTTTTTTTTCTTGGCCCTCCCCGTCGGGGTCGAGCCGTTTGCCCGGGTCCGCCGCTCCTCTCCCTTACCGTTTCATGCCGAGGAGGTGGCTGGGGCGGTGAATGGCTGAGGCCGGTGGGAGGGTGGGTCGCAGCCGGGGTCCTCTTCCCCACCACTCTCCGGCCACCCTGTCCGGTAGCGAGATCTGGTGGGTGCGACCCGGAAGCCAGATCGGCTGCCCGATCCCCGGAGGATCGGAAGCGGTAGGACCCGGCCGCGGGCCGACCCCACCCCCAACCCCTACTCCCCTTCCCAGTAGTCG
>CAZXTO010000135.1:0-8850 GCA_964643675.1 uncultured Planctomycetales bacterium | reverse complement strand
GTCGTCGAGCAGACCGCGGCCCTGGAGTTCGAAGCCGATCAGCCTGGCGCTGCGTTCGAGCCGTTGCGCGTGCTGCTCGAGGAAGGGGGTCGGCACCCCGTCCTCCACCACGAAGGTCTCGAACACCCCCTCCCCGCGCAGCAGGCCGAGCAGGTTGGCCGGCACCGCCGGCGCCGCCGGATCGAGCAGCTCGCCCTCGATCATCAGCAGGCTCATCTCGCGGCCGGGGATGGCGCGGCTCACCGGCCCGCCTCCGCGGTCCGGCCGCTGGCCGCTTCCAGGTAGCGTGCCTTCCAGAGGGTCTCTTCCCATTCGCGTTGCGGGTCCGAATCCCACACGATGCCGGCGCCGACCCGCGCCGACAAGCGGCCGCCCGCGACCACCGCGGTCCGGATCAGCACCGAGAGATCGGCGCGGGGCCGCCCCGGCTCCCAGGCCAGGAAGCTGCCACAGTAGGGGCCGCGAGGCTCGCGCTCCAGCTCGGCGATGGCCTGCAGCGCGCGCACCTTGGGAGCGCCGGTGACCGAGGCCGGCGGGAAGGTGGCGGCGAGCAGGGCGCCGACCCCGCGCTCGGGGCGCCAGCGCGCCCGCACCGTGGCGACCCGGTGGTGCACCGTCGGCAGGGCTTCGATCGCGCCGGCCGAGACGACCTCGACGCTGCCCGGCTCCGCGAGGCGGCCGAGGTCGTTGCGCGCCATGTCGACGATCATGGTGAGCTCGGCCCGCTCCTTGACCGAGGCGTCGAGCGCGGCGGCCTGACGGCGGTCCTCGGTCGGGTCGGCCCCGCGCGGCGCGGTGCCCTTGATCGGACGGGTCTCGAGCCGGTCCCCGCCCACCCGCAGGAAGCGCTCCGGCGACCAGGAGAGCAGGGCCCTGCCCTCGGCGTCCTCCCAGTAGGCGCTCATGGAGGTCGGCTGGGCCCGCCGCAGGCGCCGGTAGAGGGCCCGCGGGTCGGCCGGCGCCGGTCCCTCCAGACGGTGCGAGAGGTTGGCCTGGAACAGCTCGCCGGCGCCGATCCAAGCCCGCAGCTGCTCCACCCCGTCACGGTAGGCAGCGCCGGTCTGGAGCGGCGCGGGCAGCGCCGGCAGTGGCGCCCCGCTCGCTGGCGAAGCCCCGTCTCCGGAGAGCCGGGCGGCCGCGCGGAGCAAGTCCTCGAACTCGGCGAGGAGCTCGGCGGCCTCGTTCCCGCCCCCAGGGAGCTCGGTCCACAAGAGCCGCGCCTCCCCGGTCGGGGACCAGGCGACCGCGCGCCGGTAGCGGCCGAAGCTGTAGTCGGGCAGCGCGTCGCGGCCGGGGCCGGTCCACGGGAAGGGCTCCCAGGCGTGGCCGCACTCGAAGCCGAGCCAACCCAACCAACCGCCGGCCAGGGAGGGCTCGGGGTCCTCGCGGATCCACTCCTCGTCGGCGCAGGCCTCGGCCAGCAGCGCGCCGGGATCGGGGCTGCCCCAGGGCGGACGGCCAGGCGCCGGCGGGCGGCTCCGGTCCGGTCGCAGCCGACCGCACAATTCGCGGTCGGGGGACCAGGCCAGCAGGCACCAACCGGAGCCGTCCGAGCTGTCCAGCAGGACCGGCCGGCAAGCGCGCGGCAAGGCGGCCAACATCCGTCCCGGGGACGGAGCCGCGGCCAGCTGCTTCAGCGTGCGCACCCGGAGCAGGGTCATCGTCGCCTATTATGACGGCGATGGCTACCGAGGGTCCGGCACCGCCGCCTGCCTGGCGCCGCGCGCGCCAGGACTTCCTGCTCCACCTGCGCGAGGTGCGGCAGGTCAGCCCGCACACGCTGCGGGCCTACGAGCGCGACCTGGAGCGCTTCCTCCTGTTCCTGGTCCAGCAGGGCGGGAGCGCGGAGCCCGGCGCCTTGCGGCCGGCCCGGATCCGCCTCCACCTCGGAGCCCTGGCCGCCGAGGGCCTGGGCGCCTCGTCGATCGCCCGCCACCTGAGCTGCCTGCGCACCTTCTTCCGCTGGTTGGAGGAGAGCGGCCGCATCGAGGCCAACCCGGCCGTCGCCCTGAGCGCGCCGCGCCGGCCCCGGAGACTGCCGCGGTACCTCGAGGAGCACGAGGTCGACGCCCTGCTCGCCGCGCCCCACCCCCAGGAGGACAGCGAGGGCAAGCGCGACCGCGCCCTGCTCGAGGTGCTCTATTCGACCGGCTGCCGGGCTTCGGAGCTGGTCGGGCTGGACGAGGCCCACCTCGACCTCGGCCGCGGCCTGGTGCTCCTGCGCGGCAAGGGCCGCAAGGAGCGCTTCGGCATGCTCGGCCGCCCGGCGATCGAGGCGCTGAAGGACTACCTGAACGCGAAGTCGATCCGCGGCCTCGACCGCCAGGCCCTGTTCCTGAATCACCGCGGCGGCCGCCTCACCGACCGCTCGCTGCGCCGCATCCTGCTGCGCTGCCTGCACCGCGCCGGCATCCACCGCAGCTGCACGCCGCATACCCTGCGCCACAGCTTCGCCACCCACCTGCTGCGGCGCGGCGCGGACCTGCGCACGGTGCAGGAGCTGCTCGGCCACGCCAGCCTCGGCACCACCCAGATCTACACCCACGTCGACCTCCAGCAGCTGCGCCGGCTCTACCAGCAGGCGCACCC
Organism: uncultured Planctomycetales bacterium; assembly: GCA_964643675.1. Classification (GTDB taxonomy): domain Bacteria; phylum Planctomycetota; class UBA1135; order UBA1135; family UBA1135; genus J029. Next base: position 6,261 of record CAZXTO010000135.1, on the reverse strand, counting down.
GATGGCCGACTGAGGGCGGACGCCCGGCACGAGCGAGCGCGGCCGTCGGGCGGCCGCTGGCGCTGCTCCGACGGGGAAAAGGAAAACCCGGCAGCCGAAGCTGCCGGGTTGGATGGTGACCCCTAGGGGATTCGAACCCCTGTTGCCAGGATGAAAACCTGGTGTCCTAGGCCAGACTAGACGAAGGGGCCGTTCCCGGCAGGACGTGTCCGGGAAGGGGCGAAAAAGATACGGAAAGCCTGCCCCCGTGTCAACCGTTGACCGCCTCTTCCGACAGGTCCAGGGCGCGGGCGCAGCAGGCCATCTCGTCGACCATGGTCCCGATCTGGTCGCGGCCCCCGTAGGACTCGGGCAGGACCGGCAAGGTGTAGGTCTCGAGCTCGTAATCGCGGCAGCCGGCGGCGCGCGCGGCGGCGAGGCCCTCCCGCCAGGAGGTGCCGCGGAGGCCGTCGCCGAAGTCCTCGAGGTGGACAGGCACGTGGCAGTGGATGCGGGCGCTCTCGATCTGCTCCAGGACCGCAGGCTGGTCGAGCAGCCGCACCAGGTCACCGGCGGCGAAGGGGCGGCCGTCGCGCAGGAGGCCCCGGACCTGGTGCAGGTAGGGGTCCTCGGCCAGACGGCGCAGGCGGCGCTCGCGGACGGCGTCGAGCCCGCCCTCGAACTGCAGGGCGGCGGAGATCTGGACCTTGCCCAGGGGCACCCCGGTCTGCTCGAGGACCTCGGCGGTCTGCTCCACCGGCTCCCCCACCACGGCGGAGTGGCAGAGGTCCCAGCACACACCGATGCGCCGCTCGGCCGGCGCGGCGTCCTCGCCGAGCTGCTCGGCGAGCCAGCCGGCGAGCTCGTCGACCCGCTCGAAGGCGCCGTCCGGCTCGGGCTCCAGGGCCAACACCACCCGGACACCGGTGCGCTCCTCGAGCGAGAGCAGGCCGTCCTGCATCCGGCGGAGGTGATCCACGGTGCGCGGCGAGCGGCGCGCGTCAGGGCCGTAGCCGAGCGGACAGGTCGAGACCGAGGCCTCGTCGCCCGGCATCAGCAGGTGGCCGAGCGTCTCGCTGACCCGGCAGCTGAAGGCCAGGCGCTGGCGGCTGCGCCAGTCGGGCAGGAAGGCGCGCTCCTTGACCCGGCGCTCGTGGAAGCCGCCGAAGGGGAAGGCGTTGGCGGTCCAGGTCTCCACCCCGGCCTGGCTCAGGCTGCGGGCCAGCCGACCGCGCTTCTCCTCGGACCGCGCCACGGGCCCCGCGGCGCTGGCGGAGAGGTAGAGGCCGAAGCCGATCGGCCCGGGGTGGCCGGCCGCGCGCAGGCGTTGCGCCCACTCCCGGACCGGGCCCTCGAGCACGGAGAAGACCGCGCCAGGGGTGTCGCCCGGGAAGACGTTGCCGCACATCGCCAACCGCAGCGGCCGGGAGGGCGGCGAACCAGAGGTTTCCGGAGTCGAACCCAAGAAGACCAGATTAGCACGAATGGCCGCCCCGCGGGTCCGGGGCGGCGCGAGGTGGCGCCGGGCCGAGTTCTAGTCGGCCCACAGCGGCGCGGCCTCGAGGAAGGCCTGCTGGAGCCGCGGGAAGCGGTCCAGGAAGCCCAGCCCCTGGCGTTGCGCGAAATCGGCGAGGCCGGCAGCCGCCAGCTCCCGCAGCACCGCCAGCTCGGCCTCGCCCTGCTGGGGCGCGGCCTCCGCCCAGGCCCGGGCCTTCCCGAGGGCCTGGCCCGGCTCGGCCTCCGGCTCGCCGGCGGCGGATCGGTAGGCCGCCCGGGCCTCCTCGACCGGATCAGCTTCCGACTCGGCGGCGGCCTCGACCGCGGGCTCGACCGCGGGCTCGACGGCTTCGGCGGGATCGGCCGCGGCCTCGACCGCGGTCTTGGACTCCCCGATCGGTTCCAGCGGTCGCACCACCCGCAGCGGCAGGCTCAGCAAGGTGTCCTCTCCCTGCACGAGGCTGAGTTCGCCGAAGTAGAAGCTGCCGGCCGCCAGCGGCTCGAGCTCAGGCATGCGGGCGTAGAGGCTGCGGGCGCCGGCGTAGGGGATGCGCAGGCGACCCGAGGCGCTCCCATCCTCCAGCGCCTGGTCGAGCTCGGTGTAGAGCTTGGCGCTGCCGTGGGAGCCGTACAGCCGCACCTCGGCACCGGCGAAGCGGGCCTCGAGCGCCGCCTTGCCCAGCGAAGGGTAATGGAGCAGGAAGCGGTACCGGCCCTGGTCGAGGCGCCCGATCTCGGTCTCGTGCTCGTAGGCGATGTGGCGGCTGACCACGGCCCCGTTGCGATCGAAGACCTCGAGCATGAGGTCCTCGCGGATCTCGGTGGTCTGGATCGAGTACGGGGTGTAGAGGGTGACCCGGGTGCCGTCGGCGGGCACCTCGACCTCCCAGTCCACGTGACCGTGGAACATGCCGCGGCCGCCCAGGACCGTGGACCGGATCGGATCCGGCACGATCTCGAGCTCGGCCTGCACCGGCACCGCCACGCCCTCGATCGACAGGCTGGCGCGGGCGTCGACCGCCGCCAGCGGGGACTTCAGGCTCAGGTAGGCCAGCCCCTGGCCGGCCGGGACCACCATCTCGTCCTGCGGCGACTCCAGGCCGTGGAACTGGATGTCCAAGGCCAGCTCGGCCTCGCGGTTCACCGCCCAACGGGAGGCGATGGTGTACTCGAACACGGTCCCGGCCTCGACCGGCACCCGCTGCTCCACCGCGCCGCCGTCCTCGACGAACCAACGGCCTCGAGCCTGGCGGTCGCCGGCGTAGCGGGCGCCGCTGACCGAACCGGCGCCGGTGCGGTACTCGTTGCGGCCGTTGCCGCTCTGCACGAAGCGGACCGAAGCGCTGGTCGCGCCTTGGGGAACGCGCAGGAAGCTGCGCTCGAGTTGGCCCGGTTGGAGCCGGAAGCTCTTGCGGTAACGGTGGCCGTCTGCGGCCGTGGTCCGCTCGGGCACGACCACGGTGACCGGCAGCACGATCTCGGCGCCGACCTGCTCGGGCCGGTCCGCGTCCCACAGCAGCACCCGGGTGCTGTGCAGGCCGGGCGCGAGCCCGGAGGGGTCGACCGTGACCGGGAAGCTGCGGCCCTGCGCGCTGCTGTAGATCGCCTCCGGCACGCCGACCCAGTCCGCCTCGGCCTGGAGCCGGAAGCTGCGGAGGAAGGCGGCCTGCACCGCGTTGCTGGCCTCCTCGTCGAAGACCGGCTGGATCCGGACGGTGCGCTCGAAGGCATCCGGGGAGGCGAGGTCGCGCTCGTAGATGCCGGCGCCGCTGCCGTAGGGGTTGCTGGCGCGCACCTCCCAGACGGTCTCGCCGTCGCCGTGTCCGGCCAGCTCCCGCAGCGCCTCCAGCGACGGCAGCATGCGGATGGCGCCGTGGCCCTGCTCGATCCAATCGTGGCCGGACAGCCGCTCGGCGCCCAGCCGCATCGCCCGCCGCACCCGATCGGGAGCGGCCGGCAAGGACTCGGCCCGCGCCGCCGACAGCAGCAGGGCGACGCAGCCGGCCGCCTGCGGGCTCGCCATCGAGGTGCCGTTGAAGTTCTCGGCCGGCGTGATCAGCCACGAAGGCAGCGCGCTCACCGCGGCGCCGGGAGCGGTGAAGTCCACGCCCAGGTCGCCGCTCGGCAGCGGGCCGCGGCTGGAGAAGTCGAACAGCACCGGACCGGCCGGCCGCATCGCGGCGTAGTTCGACTTCTGGGTGTCGGGCCAGACGGCGGCCGCGATGGCGAAGGCGGCGCGCGAGGTCGCCGGCGCCCCCACCGTGCTCAGGGTCGGCCCCTCGTTGCCGGCGCTGGTGACCACCGCCAGGCCGCGCCGGGTGGCCTCCTCGATGACCCAGGCGTCGGGCTCGCGGCCGTCGGCGAAGAAGCTGGGGCCGCCGAAGCTCATGTTGGCGACCTGGCAGCCGGACTCGACCGCGTAGTCGAGCGCCTTGGCGATCGCGAAGCCGCTGGTCGAGCCGCCGTACTTGCCGTCGCCGATCTTGATGGCGACGAACTCCACGCCCGGCGCGACGCCGTTGAGCCGGCCGCCCTCGCCCTCCCAGGCGCCGACGATGCCGGCGACGTGGGTGCCGTGGCCGTTGGTGTCGTAGTAGAGCACGGTCTGGTCGCCGCCCCGCTCGACCTGCACCGCGTAGTTCAGCAGCGCCTCGTCGCCGAGCACCGCCCAGTCCCCGCTCTCGCGGAAGGAGCGCAGCGCCCGCTCCTCGCCCAGGTCGCCGTCCTCGTCGGCGTCGACCACCACCCGCCACTCGCCGTCCTGCTGGAAGGCCACCAGGTCGTAGACCGGTCCGGGCTCGTCGTAGCGGTCCCAGCGGGCCGCGATCTCGCGCTCCCGCAGACTGCCCGGCTCGCCGTCGCCGAGGGCGTGATCGCGGCGCAGGCGCGCCTCCTGGAACCCGCTGCGGCCGCGCTCCCAGTCCTCGCGCCGCTGCCCGACGATGCGCTGGCGCAGGTCGCCCGGCAGAAAGTCCTCGCCGAGACGCCCGAGCCGGTACTCCCCGTCGTCGGCGCGGTGTCCGCCGAGGCTCAAACGGCGCCCGCTCAGGCCGGTCAGGGCGCCGTCCTCGGCGCTGGCCCGATGGCTGGTATCGACCCGCCCGTCGGTGGTGGCGTCGTACCAGTCGACGATCTTGCGGCCGCCCTGCGGCGTCTGCTGCAGGAAGGGGTGCCCGGGGTCGATGCCGGTGTCGAGCACCGCCACCCGGATGCCGCGGCCGTCGTACTCGGGATGCTCGGCCAGGAAGGCCTCGACGCCGAGGTCGCGCTTCGGCAGTTGGCCGTGCAGCGGGTCCTGGGCGAGCGAGAAGGAAGCGAACAGGAAGGGCAGGGTCGTCAGCATGGCGTGCGGCGCCGCGCCGGCGGCGCCCGGCCGCACAGTCTACGCACCGGCCTGGAGCCGGCGCCCTACTCTTCGCTGGCGGCGGCGCTCTCGGCCGCGCTCTCGGGCGACCACAGCTCGGCCGGCACCAGGATGCGCAGGCAGGAGCGACAGCGCACCAGCTTCGAGGCGCCGTGCACCCCGACCTGGTCGTTGGGCGGCACCGCCATGCCGCAGCCCCCGCAGGAGTTGCCCTTCAGCGGGCACACCGCGCGCCCCTTGCGCTTCTCGAGCATCTTCTCGTAGACCTCGACCACCGTGGAGGAGAGCCGGCCGAGGCCGTCGCGGCGCTCGGCGTCGATCTCCTCGACCTGGCCCTGGAGCTCGGCCTGGTCCTCGGCGACGGTGGCGCGGAATTGCTCCAGCTCGGCCGCCGACTCGGCGACCTTCGCCTTCCCCTCGACCGCCTCGGCGGCGAGCCGGTCGGCGTCCTCGAGCAGCTGCAGCTCCTCGTCCTGGAGCTGGGAGATCTTGTCGCGCAGCTCCTGGGCCTCGTGCTGGGCGACCTGGACCGCGCCGGCGTCGCGCAGGCTGCGGCTCTTCTCTTCGAGCACGGCGATCCGGTCCTCGGCGGTGCGGACCTCGGTCTCGAGCTCGTGGGAGCGCACCAGGGCGCCCTTGCGGCGGCCCTCGACGGCCTCCAGCCCGGCCTCCAGCACGTCGTGACGGGACTCCCGCTCACCCAGTTCGACGGGCAGGGAATCCAGCCGCCGACGCAGCACCGCGAGGCGCTCATCGAGTCTCTGGGCGTTTACCAGGGCCGTGAGGGTTTCCTTCACCCCTTCAGGTTACCGGAGCCCTGGTGGGTTGGCGAGCGCGCGCGCGCGGAAAGCTCAGGCCTCGGCCGCGCCGTCGAGGAAGCCGACCAGCTTGCGCGCGCGGATCGGGTGCTGCAGCTTGCGGATCGCCTTGGCCTCGATCTGGCGCACCCGCTCGCGCGTGACGCGGAAGATGCGGCCGACCTCTTCGAGGGTGTAGGTGTAGCCGTCGCCGATGCCGTAGCGCAGCTTGATGATCTCGCGCTCGCGGAAGGTCAGCGAGCCGAGCACGTCGTCGATGCGCTCCTTGAGCATCTCCTGCCCGGCCTTCTCGACCGGGTTGTCGGAGGACTCGTCCTCGATGAAGTCGCCGAAGTAGCTGTCCTCGCTGTCGCCGATCGGCCGGTCGAGGCTGATCGGGTGCTTGGCGATCTTCATGACGCGGCGCGCCTCTTCGATCGTGATCTCGGCGGCCTCGGCCATCTCCTCCAAGCTCGGCTCGCGGCCGATGGTCTGGAGCAGGCGCTTCTGCACCGCGCGCAGCTTGGACATGGTCTCGATCATGTGCACCGGGATGCGGATGGTGCGCGCCTGGTCGGCGATCGAGCGGGTGATGGCCTGGCGGATCCACCAGGTGGCGTAGGT
>CAZXTO010000134.1:0-8887 GCA_964643675.1 uncultured Planctomycetales bacterium | reverse complement strand
GCCGGCGCTGTTGGCGGCGCCGGGGGTCGGCTGGGGGAAGTAGTCGAGCTGGGTGGCGCCGACCAGGCCGTAGGAGATGTCGGTGTACTGCGGCGGATACTCGGGGGCGTACTCCGACTCGATCGTCAGCCCGTCCGGCCGCACCAGCGCCAGGTACTCGCCGGCGTCGCTCAGCTTGAAGTTGGTGTGCAGCTCCTGGCCCGCGACGGCGCGGTCCTTGTCAGAGGCGAAGACCACCAGGTGGTGCCCGGTCGGCAGGCTGGTGCCGGCGGGGAAGCTCCACTTGGTCAGCACCAGCGGGTCGTCGGTCAGGAACCAGCCGCCGATCGCGAGCGGCGCGCCGCTGAGGTTGGCGAGCTCGATCCAATCGGGGTCGTCGCCGTCCTGGTCCTCGAGCGTGTGCTGGTTCGAGGCCATGAACTCGCTGATCACGACCTGTTGGGCGGAGACGGCGGGCGCGAGGCACACCACCCCCGCGGAGGCGAGGAGAAGGAGACGGGGGATCATGGCTGGGAACGCCCGCAGGCGCTCTCCTCAAGGATAGCCGAGGAAACAAGCGCTCAACGGCGTGGCTCGCGCCGGCGGCGCCGAAAGCCGCATGCTTCTCGGCCGCGCGCAGGAGACTTCGGGTCGATGATGGTGGGGGCCGCCCGCGCTCCGCATCATGCGCGCTTCCCACCCCGCTGCCGCCCCCGCCGCCTCCCCGTGCCGACCCACGCGCTCGACCTCGCCGTCATCCTCGGCTACCTGCTCGGCATCACCGCCGTCGGGGTCTGGGTGTCGCGGCGCGCGCGGGCGTCGAGTAGCAGCTACTTCCTGGCCGGCCGCTCGCTGCGCTGGCCGACCATCGGCCTGGCGCTGTTCGCCACCAACATCTCGGCGGTGCACCTGGTCGGGCTGGCCTCGGACGGCTTCAGCCAGGGCCTGGTGGTCGGCAACTTCGAGTGGATGGCGGTGTTCTGCCTGGTCCTGCTCGGCCTGGTCTTCGCGCCCTTCTACTTCCGCAGCCGGGTGGCGACCCTGCCCGAGTTCCTGGAGCGCCGCTTCGGTCCCGGCTCGCGCAGCTTCCTGGCCTTCATGGCGGTGGTCGGGGCGCTGTTCGTGCACATCGGCGTGGCGCTCTACGCCGGCGCGGTAGTGCTGGAGAGCTTCGCCGGCATCCCGGTGCTGGCCTCGATCCTGGTGGTGTCGGCGCTGACCGTGCTCTACACCGTGAGCGGCGGCTTGAAGGCGGTGGTGGTCACCGAGTCGATCCAGACCGTGGTGCTGCTGCTCGGGGCGCTGGCGGTGACTGGCTCCGGCATGGCGGCCTTGGCGGCGGAGGGGGTCACCAGCTTGAGCGCGCTGCGCGAGGCCGCCGGCGCGGACAAGCTGTCGATGGTGCGGCCGGACGGCCCTTACGCCTGGAAGGGCATCCTGCTCGGCTATCCGGTGCTCGGGATCTGGTACTGGTGCTCCGACCAGACCATCGTCCAGCGCGTGCTCGGCGCCCGCAGCGAGCGCGACGCCCAGCTCGGGCCGCTGTTCGCCGGCGCGCTCAAGGTGCTGCCGGTGTTCCTGATGGTGCTGCCCGGGGTCTTTGCCGGCGTGCTGTTCCGCGACCGGATCGGCGACGCGCCCGACCAGACCCTGGTGGTGCTGATCCAGGAGCTGCTGCCGCCGGGGCTGCGCGGGCTGGTGGTCGCGGGGCTGCTGGCGGCCTTGATGAGCACCGTGGCCGGGGCGCTGAATTCGACCGCCACCTTGGTCAGCTTCGACATCCTCCAGCGCCTGCGGCCGGACAGCTCCGAGCGCACCCTGGTGCGCACCGGGCAGGTCACGGCGGTGGTGGTGATGATCGCCGCCATCCTCTGGTCCACCCAAGGCGAGCGCTTCGGCGGCATCTTCCAGGGCATCAACGCCATGATCGCGGTGCTGGCGCCGCCGATCAGCGCCGTCTTCCTGTGGGGGGTGTTCTGGCGCCGCGGCACCTCGGCGGCCGCCTTGACCACCCTGGTGGTCGGCTTCCTGCTCGGCGCCGCGGCCTTCGTGCTGGACTTCCCGGTGTTCGGCTTCGAGATCCTGACCGAGCAGTGGGGGGTGCCTTTCCTGATGCAGGCCTGGTGGCTGTTCGTGATCTGCAGCCTGGTCTTCGCCGGCGTCAGCCTGGCGACTCCGCCGCCGCCGCCGGAGGTGGCGGAGCGGTACGGTTGGGGCAGCCCGCTGCGCGGCCTCACCGCGGCCCGCTGGTCGGGTTTGCTCGACCCGCGCCTGTTGTCGCTGCTGCTGGTGGCGGCGATGATCCTGCTCTACTCCCTGTTCGCCTGAGCCATGCCCCTGAACCTGCCGATGATCACGACTCCGATCCTGGTCCTGCTGCTCGCCGCTGGCGCCCTGCTCGCGCTCGGCGCCTGCTCGCCCGACGACCCCAAGCCGGCGCAGCGCTTCGGCATGGTGATCGGCCTCAAGCCGGAGAAGATCGCCCGCTACAAGGAGCTGCACGCCGACCCGTGGCCGGGGGTGCTGGCCAAGATCAGCGAGTGCAACATCCGCAACTACTCGATCCACCTGGCCGAGCTGGAGCCGGGCAAGCACTACCTGTTCGGCTACTTCGAGTACGTCGGCGACGACTTCCTGGCCGACATGAACAAGATGGCGGCCGACGAGGAGACGGTGCGCTGGTGGGCCGAGACCGATCCCTGCCAGACGCCGATCGCCACCGCGGGGGAGGGCACCAAGTGGGCGCAGATGGAGGAGGTCTTCTTCCTGCCGTAGCCGTCGCCGCTGGCGCCGCGACCGCTCATGACCACCATTCGCCGGATCTCGACCCGCGACGTCCGCTTCCCGCTGCCGGCGGGGGCGGGGGTGGACGCGACGCACTCGGATCCGGAGTACTCCTACGCCTGCACCCTGCTCGAGGCCGACGGCGGCCTGACCGGGTTCGGCAGCGCCTTCACCCTCGGCGCGGGGAACGGGGTGGTCTGTCAGCTGGCGGCGCGCCTGGCCGAGCCCTTGGTCGGGCGCGAGATCGAGGAGCTGATGGCGGGCTGGGGCGCGGAGTCGCGGCGGCTGGCGGATCACCCGCAGCTGCGCTGGCTGGGGCCGCACAAGGGGGCGGTCCACCTGGCGCTGGCGGCGGTGGCCAACGCCTGCTTCGACCTGTGGGCGCGCAGCCGCGGCCTGCCGTTGTGGAGGCTGTTGGTGGAGCTGGAGCCGGAGCGGCTGTTGGCGCTGTGTGACCTGAGCTACGTCGAGGACGCGCTGGACGAGGAGCGGGCGCTCGGGATCCTGCGCCACGCTCGCGAGGGACGCGCGGCGCGGCTGGCGGCCGCGGCCGACGGCTACCCGGGCTACGACACCTCGGTGGGGTGGTTCGACTACCCGGACGCCCAGCTGGTCGAGAACGCGCGGCGGGCGGCCGGGGCCGGCTTCACGGCGATGAAGCTCAAGGTCGGTTCGGACGAGTTGGCGCGCGATCTGCGGCGGCTGGAGCTGGTCCGCGAGGCCGTGGGCGAGTCGACGACGCTCATGGTCGACGCCAACCAGCGCTGGACCTGGCCGACGGCTGAGCGCGCCTGCCGCGGCTTCGCCGAGCTCGGGGTGGAGTGGATCGAGGAGCCGACCCACCCCGACGACGTGCTCGGCCACCAGCGCTTGGCGCGGCTGGCGGCGCCGGTGAAGATCGCGGCCGGCGAGCACCTGCCGAACCGCGTCGTCTTCAAGAACTATCTCCAGGCCGAGGCGATGCAGGTGGTCCAGGCCGACGCCCTGCGCCTGGCCGGGGTGGGGGAGTTCCTCACCGTCAGCCTGCTGGCGCGCGCCTTCGGCCAGACCGTGATCCCGCACGTCGGCGACATGGGCCAGCTCCACCAGCACCTGGTGCTCGTCAACCACATCGCCCTCGGCCACGACCAGACCTTCCTCGAGGTCATCCCGCACCTCGCCGACCGCTTCACCGATCCGGTGCGAGTGGTCGATGGCCGCTACCGCGCGCCCGAGGTGCCGGGAGGAGGATTGAATTTGGGGTCAGACGTCTAATTACCTAGGGCAGGCCTCGAATCCACCCCGAGATCCCGGCTCGCGCCGAATTGGATGTCTGACCCCGGATTTCTTCGCTACGGGAACTCCCGCTCGGCTGCCCGGCCCACGACGTCCATGCGGTGTTTGCGGCGCTGGTTCTCGCGCCAGACCTCGCCGGTGTCCCAGCGCGGTTCGACCATGCCTCGCTCCCAGCGACGCAGCGCGCGGCCGAGTTCGCGCACGAGCTCCGGCTGCTCCGCCGACCGGTCCACGGTCTCGCCGGGATCCGTCGCCAGGTCGAACAGCAGCGGGTGTTCCTGTCCCTCGACCCGGATCAGCTTCCAGTCGCCGGAGCGGACCGCCGCCGCCGGGCCGCGCCGCCAGTAGAGCCGCTCGTGCGGCGCCGGCGCCTCGGGGTCGCCGACGAAGGGGTGCAGGTTCACGCCGTCGAATCCGTCGACCTCCTCCCACGGGAAGCCGCTGGCGTGGGCCAGGGCCGTCGGCGCGATGTCCAGCGCGCTCACGGGGCGGTCGTAGGTCGCCTCCCTGGCAGAGGAGCCCCTGGGCCACCGGATCAGCATCGGCACCCGGATCCCACCCTCCCACTTCGAGCCCTTCATGCCGCGCAGGTGGCCGTTGTCGGAGTGGTTGTTGGTCGCGCCGCCGTTGTCGTTGAGGAACACGACCAACGCCGGCCTCCCGGCGTCGAAATCGCGCTCGCGGGCCTCCACGGCCGCGAGCACGCGCCCGACGCCCTCGTCCAGCGCCGCCATCATGGCCACGTAGCGGCGCCGACCCGCCGGCTGCACCGCGGTCAGGGCCTCCTCCAGGTCTGGCCGGCCGTGCATCGGCGTGTGCGGCGCGGTGTAGGACAGATAAAGGAACAGCGGCTCCTCCCCGGCGCCCTCGATCGCCTCCACCGCGGCCTCGGTCAAGAAGTCGGTCAGGTAGGCGAAGTCCTCCGCCTCCTTCCCCGTGCCTTCGAGCCGGCGCTGGGGCCCGCCCTTCCCCGGCTCGTAGGGGAAGTAGCTGCGGGAGCCGCCGCGCAGGCCGATGAACTCGTCGAAGCCGCGCGCGAGCGGATGGAAGCGGTCCTCCGCGCCGAGGTGCCACTTGCCGACGGCCACGGTGCGATAGCCCTCCGCGCGCAGGCGGTCCGCCAGCGTGCGCTCCGACAGCGGCAGGCCCGCGTCGGCCGGGCCGATGTTGAACTCGTGCCCGAAGCGCTGCTGGTAGCGGCCGGTCAGGAGGCCGGCCCGGGAGGGCGAGCACACCGAGGCGCTCACGTAGGCCTGGGTGAAGCGCGTGCCCTGCGCCCCCAAGCGGTCGAGGTTCGGCGTGCTCACCTCGGTCGAGCCGTGGAAGCCGAAGTCTGCCCAGCCGGCGTCGTCGGCGACGATCAGGATGACGTCCGCTGGCGCCATCTGGCCGGTGCAGCCCATGTGGAACAGGATCCCGCAGGACCCGAGGCCGGCCGCCAGTGCCGAGGCGGCGATGATCCCGAGCAGGGCGCGTCGCTTCACGCCAGGTGGATCTCCATGCGCCCGCCCTCACCCATCTGCAGGGCCAGCTCGATCCGCAGTCGACGGCCTTCCTGCTCGAAGCGCAGCCGTTGGCGACCGGTCTGGGCGGATGAGACCTGGAGACCCTCCGGGAGCTCGACCATGAGCTCCGTCAGCTCCAGCCGGCCGAAGCGCAGCTCGATGCCGCAGCGCATCCCGCCTTCCTCGTAGCGCTGCCAGTAGCTTCCCCAGCCCTCGGCGGCGGTGAAGGCGCAGCGGAAGTCCTCCGGGCGGATCTTGGGCGCGAAGCCGAGCCGCCCCTTCGGCCCGTGGTGCTGGTAGCCGCACACCGCCAGGTAGACGCCGTAGCTGGCCATCGCGCGAGCGTAGTGGTCGCTGCACTCGACCTCGTTGTAGGGGTTGCGCAGGCGCGGGTGGTAGCGGTCGTGGACCGCGCGCGTGACCGCCAGGCCCTCGGTGACGAGGCCCTCGTGGATCATGTGCGCGGCCGCCTGGTACTCGAAGCCGCTCATGCACTCGTTGAAGTAGCCGAACTGCCAGTGCTTCTCCCAATCGGCGCGCCGCCCGCCCTTCGGCCAGGTGCACATGACCAGCCCGGCGTCGCCGGCGATGGCGTAGGGTCGGCCGCGCACGCCCGGCGCCAGCGTGGCGCGCAGCTTGCCCATGTCGGGCACGAAGTTGTGCTTCCACAAGGCGGCGAGCGCGCTGCGGGTGGCGTCGCCGTCCCACAGCCGGCCGAGGCCGAGCTGGTGCGCCCACCACTGCCCCATCACCTGGTCGATGTGCACGCCGCGGCCGACGGCGATGTCGTCGAGGTGGGCCGGGTCTTCGAGCTGGACGAAGGACTCGCCGTCGAAGCACTCCATCATCGCCGCCTTGCCGAGTTCGAGCCGTGCGCGGCACTCGGCGGCGAAGGCCGAGTCACCGGTGTCGTCCGCCATCTCGGCGCCGGCCGCCAGCGCCGCCAGGTAGAGCCCGGTGAGGTGGGGGACGCGCCCGTACCACTCCGCGTCGAGCGTGTTGTGCTGCTCGCCGTCGAGCGCGCCGTCGGTCTTGCCGTCCGCCGCGTCCTGGTCCATCAGGAAGCGCAAAGCGGCGCGAATGCTCTCCCAATTGCGCTTCAGGAAGCGGTCATCCGCCGACATGTGGTGCTCGCGCAGCGACCGCAGCACCACCCCCGCCTGGCCGTCCGAGGCCCAGCGCCCGACCAGCCCGCCGCGGAAGTCGATGCGTCCCGTCTCAAGGTCGAAGGCGCGCGCGGCGAAGTCGGTGCGCTCGCGCAGGTTTCGCTCGAGGCCGGGGAACAGCCGCCCCACGGCCTGCGCGTAGTGCCACACGTGGGTGCAGGTGCCGGCGCAGCAGCCGACGCCCTCCCAGCCCCAGAAGCGGCCGTCCCCCAGCCAGTTGGCAGTGGAAGTGGCGAGCGTCCCGGTGTTGGCGAAGCAGCGGTCGAGCAACCACCAGGGCAGGGTCGAGTCGTACCAGGTGTCCCGCCAGGCGCGGGTCCGCTCCCGCAGCGCCGGGGCCTCGCGCGCCAAGGCCACCGCGACCTCGGCCGCGTCCTGGAAGCGGCTGGCGTACTCGCGGCCGGCGGTCGCTTCGCCCGGCAGCGTCAGATTGGGGAAGTGCCAACAGACCAGGAAGTCGAAGCGCGCGCTCTGCCCCGGCGCGAGCGTCACCTCCCGCCGGATCGCGCCGCGGAGCCGCTCCGCCAGCGCAGCGCTCGCCTCGCGCTGCCCCGGCTCGCCGCCAGCGGCGACCTCCTCGTCGTGCGGCGGTCCGAGCAAGGCCAGCGCCATCGAGCCGAAGTCGTGCAGCGACTCCAGGTCCTCGTCGGCGCGCGGCTGGTCGGATTGCACGAAGTCGTCGGCGCCGACGTTGCCCCAGCCGCCGCGCTCCTGGTCGACGATGCTGATGCGCGCCTCCTTCCCCTCGAGCTCCGCCACGGCCCACGAGGTCGGCCGCAGCTGGTTGTGGTCGCGGCCGGTGGTCTCGCGCACCACCTCCTCGCCGACCAGCAGCTGCACGCAGGTCCGACCGGTGTGGGCGCCGCCGCCGACCAGGAAATTCAGGTGCCGGCGCTCGATCCGGAACGGCGGGCTGGTGAGGGTGCCGACGTGCGCGTCCGCTCCGCCGATGTCCTCGCCCGCCCGCGTGTGATGGCTGTTCACCAGGCGTTCGCCCTGCTGCGCCACCGCCCCCTGATAGGCGGGCATCTCGTCCGCGCGCACCGGGCCGTCGCCGAAGGCGGTGCCGGTCGCGGTCCAGGCGCCGTAGTCTTCGCTCTCGAAGTCCTCGAGCGGCAGGTCGGGCCGGTCGTTCGGTTGCACGGCCGGCGCCTCGGCGGTGCAGTGGAGCAGCGTGCCGCCGGCGAAGCGCACGACCCGGTTGCGCAACACCGCCGTCGCCTGGCCGCGATGGTGGTGGAGGACCGGGTTCTCCAGGAAGCCGGCGAAGCGGCAGCGGACCGCGGACGCGCCCGGATTCCGCACCTCGAAGCGCAGCATCGTGGCCGGCCAGCCCGACTCCTTGGCCCGCAGCGGCACGAAGGGCGAGCAGGCCTCCAGCTCGACCTCGAGCGGGAAACCGGGGTCGCGGTATTGGACGCGGCCGACGGGGTACTCGCCCGTGAAGCGGACCTCCTGCCAGCTCTTGCCGTCCAGCAGCCGCGAGGCGTCGCTGGTCTCCACGACGAAGCCGAGCTCGAAGGGTGAGCCGGGCCGGACCGGTTGCACGTAGTTCGAGCCGTCGCGCGGCCGCACGGTCTGGCCGAGGTAGTCGATGGTCTTGCTCTCCACCCCTTCGTGCGGGTGGTTGAAGACGTCCCACAGCCACAGCCGGCCGTCGCCGCCCAGGTAGACCGTGCCGGCGCCGATGCCGCCGACCGGCATGCCGATCCAGCGCAGCTCGCTGCCGGAGTAGACCGCCTGTTCGCCGCGCGCGGTGAGCGCATCGAGCCACGCCGGGGTCAGCTTCTTGTCCTGCGGGATCGGGTCGTCCTGCGGCGAGAACGGGCCGGCGAAGGCGAGCCCCGGGCTCGAGCACAAGCTGGCGCTGGCGGCGACCGCCGCCGTGCGGAGGAAGGTGCGCCGGTCGAATTCCCCGCAACAGGACTCGGAGGGAGGGCAATCCGCGCGCGTCGGTTCCATGGCGGCTTCAGCCTAGCCGCGCCGGGATCCTGTGCTGCTGAGCTATCCTGGAGGGGAACCCTCATGAAGGCATCCATCACAACCGCTTTCTCCGCCCTGCTCGCCCTGGCTCTCCTCTCCTCCGCCGGAAGGGCCCAGGACCAGCAGCTCTCTCCCGAGGTGCTCCGCGCCGCCCGCGAGCTGGGCATCTCGCTGCCGGCGAGCGTGCCGGCCGAC
>CAZXTO010000133.1:0-8914 GCA_964643675.1 uncultured Planctomycetales bacterium | reverse complement strand
GGGAAGGCGGTGCCGAGGGCCTCGCAGATCTCGCCGACGGTGCAGTAGGCCTCGACCGCCTCCAGCACCGCCGGGCCGAGCGGCTGCGGCGTGGCGGCGACGCTGGCCAGGCGCTCGAGGGCGTCCTGGGCGGGCTGGGCCTCGCGCTCGGCGCGCACCGCCTCGAGGCCCTGGAAGATGCCCTCCCGCGCGGCGGGGTCGGGGCGGAAGACCTCGGCCGGGGCCTCGTCGGCGACCTCGAATCGATTCACGCCGACCACCACCTTGTCACCCTTCTCCACCCCGTACTGGTGGGCCAGGGCCTCGCGCTGGATCTCGCGCTGCACGTAGCCGGCCGCGACCGCGCCGACCATGCCGCCGTAGTCCTCCTCCACCTTGCCGAGCAGCGCCTGGGCCTGCTCCTCCAGCTCGTCGGTCAGGCTCTCGATGAAGGGCGAGCCGCCCAGCGGGTCCACCACGTCGGCGGCGCCGCTCTCGTGCGCGATCACCTGCTGGGTGCGCAGCGCCAGCAGCGCCGACTGCTCGCCCGGCAGCGAGATCGCCTCGTCGAAGCCGTTGGTGTGCAGCGACTGGGTGCCGCCGAGCACCGCCGCCAGCGCCTGCAGCGTCACCCGCACCGAGTTCACCAGCGGCTGCTGCGAGGTCAGGGTGCTGCCGCCGGTCTGGGTGTGGAAGCGCAGCATCTGCGCCCGCGGGTCGTCGACGCCGAAGCGCTCCTTGACGAAGCGCGCCCACATGCGGCGCGCGGCGCGGAACTTGGCCACCTCCTCGAACAGCTCGTTGTGGCCGTTGAAGAAGAAGCTGATCCGCCGCGCGGTCGCCGCCACGTCGAGCCCGGCCTCGGCGGCCGCCTCCAGGTAGGCGATGCCGTCGCCCAGCGTGAAGGCCACCTCCTGCACCGCCGAGCAGCCGGCCTCGCGCATGTGGTAGCCCGACACCGAGATGGCGTTGAAGCGCGGCGCCACCTCCTGCTGGAAGCGGAACAGGTCGGTGGTCAGCCGCATCGACGGCTCGACGTCGAAGCGGTAGTTGCCGCGAGCGATGAACTCCTTGAGGATGTCGTTCTGGACCGTGCCCAGGATCTTCTCCTTCGGCACGTCCTGGCGCTTGCACAGCGCCACGTACATCGACAGCAGCACCAGCGCGGTGGCGTTGATCGTCATCGAGGTCGAGACCTGCCCGAGCGGGATGCCCTCGAACAGCTGCTCGAAGTCGCGCAGCGAATTGATCGCGACCCCGACCTTGCCGGCCTCGGGCGCCGCCAGCGGGTGGTCCGACTCGTAGCCGATCTGGGTCGGCAGGTCGAAGGCCACGCTGAGCCCGGTCTGGCCCTGGTCGAGCAGGTAGCGGAAGCGCGTGTTGGTCTCCTTGGCGGTCGAGAAGCCGGCGTACTGGCGCATGGTCCAGTGACGACCGCGGTACATCGTCGGGTGCACGCCGCGCGTGAACGGGTACTCGCCCGGCCCCTCGACCGGCGGCTGGCCCTCCGGCGGGAAGTAACACGGCTCCAGCTCGAGCCCGGAGGCGCTGGAGAAGGCCGGCTTGCGCTCGCCGCGCTTGTCCACGAAGGGCTGGTAGACCTCGCGGCGCCACTGCTCAGGGCGATTCTCGCTCATGGGGGCGGAATTGTAGGCGGGCGTGTGAGGATCCTCCCTGCTTGTTAAGATGGGGTCGCGCCCTCTCGGGGGCGCGTCCCCATTTCCCCCCCTCCTTCCGCACTCCGACCCCTAGAGATGAAGAGACCGTTCCTTCCCCTCGCGGCCGCCGCCACCCTGCTCCCGGCCGCCGGGCTGCTCGCCCAGAGCAACGCCACCGCGGACCTGATGACCTACGGCGACGTGCTCGGCGCTCCGGCCCAAGCCCGCCTCACCGGCTCCGCGCCGTCCTCGCCGGCCTTCCTGATCCCGTCCTTCCTGAACACGGGCAGCGCCTACCTGGTCGGCTTGACTGGCGACCCGAACGATCAGCTCACGGTCGGGATCGACCTCGCGGTCGGAGGCACCTACTTCACGGGCACCACCGACGCCAACGGCGACTGGACCTACAACTTCGCCATCCCGCCCAGCCCGACCCTGCTCGACCAGGACGTCTACTTCCAGGCGGTGGCCAAGCCCGGCGGCGGCGGCGCCGCCGAGTACGACGGCTTCAGCAACCTGCGTTGGATCAACCTGAACAACGCCGGCCGCTGGCAGGGCGCCGGCAGCGACCTGCCGGTCGCCGCGGCCCTGCTCGCCTCGGCGGTGCTCGAGACCGGCGCCGATGGCGGCGCGGTGCGCATCTTCAGCTGCGGCGGCGGCCCGCTGCTGGTGACCGACGTCACCAACCCCTATCCCACCACCGAGAAGGCCTGGATCTACGACGCCCGCGACGGCTCGACCACCGAGCTGACGGAGGTCCTCAACACCGGACGCGCCTTCCACACCGCCACCCTGCTCAACGACGGCCGCGTGCTGATCACCGGCGGCGTCACCTACGGCGGCCAGAAGCCGAGCGGCGACTACTACACCAAGGTGCTCGACGACGCCGAGATCTGGGACCCGGTCGCCGGCACCTTCACCGTGGTGGCGATGAACGAATTCCGCGCCGGCCACACCGCCAACCTGCTGCCCGACGGCCGCGTGCTGATCGTCGGCGGCACCAAGGGCAACGGCCTGCACGAGCTGACCGACGTCTCCGACCTGCTCGGCACCTCGAACAAGAACACCGAGATCTTCGACCCGGCCACCAACAGCTTCAGCACTGGCCCGTGGCTCAACGAGCCCAAGGCCGGCCACGGCGGCGTGACCCTGCAGGACGGCCGCATCTGGATCGCCGGCGGCATCACCCACACCTCGATCTTCGGCATCCCGATCCCGGACTTCTCGACCAAGGTCGAGGTCTACGACCCGGCCACCAACAGCTTCAGCAACTCCGGCAACATCGGCAACGCCCGCGCCCTGTTCGGCAGCACGCTGCTGGCCGACGGCCGCGTGGCGGTCATCGCCGGCGCCGGCGGCGACATCTTCAACATCGGGCCGCTGACCGCCTGCCACGTCTGGGATCCGAACGGCAACAACACCACCTCGCTGGCCACCCTGCCGACCGACAACGCCTTCGCCGGGGTGGTCCAGACCGCCAGCGGCACCATCCTGGTCGTCGGCGGCGCGGGCGGCACGCTCGACGACCCGGTCCCGGACGACACCCTGTACGCGATCGATCCGGTCTCCGGCAACCTGACCACCCTCAGCCCGATGGCGGTCGACCACGCCGGCGGCGTCACCGCGCTGCTCGAGGACGGCACCGTGTACGTGGGCGGCGGCGAGTCCAACTCCGGCAACGCCGTCGTGACCGCCGAGTCCTACAGCCAGTAGGGCGCGCCCCGACCGGCCCGCGGGCCGGAAGCGAGAGGGAGGGACCCGCGCGGGTCCCTCCCTCTCCTGTTTGGTGGCGCGCTCACCAGGCCAGGCTGTATCCGACCACCAGCGCCAGGTTGGCCTGATCGAACTCGTCGCCGCTCAGGTCGGCCAGCACCGAGTTGCTCCCCGAGGTCCAGCTCTGCGGCAGGGCCGCCACCAGGGCCAGGTGCCAGTCGCCGCCGCCGCGGCCCCAGAAGCTGCAGCCGCCGGCCGCGTGGAGCTGGTTGATCGGCAGCAGGCCGGCCATCGGCGAGCCGCTGACCGGGTTGTTGGCGTAGGCCAGGCCGCCGCGCCAGGTCACCAGCGGCCCGTTCACCAGCGCCCGCGCGCTGCCGTCCTCGGCCCGCACCACCTTGCGCCGGAAGGAGTCGTGCTCCCATCCCAGCGACATGCGGATGGTGTCGGACCAGTCCATGCCGAGGTCGACGGTGGTGGTGCCGTCGTCGAGCATGCCGCCGATGTCGCCGCCTTGCGGGTCGGAGACGGTCGCCTCCCAGCCGTCGAAGGTCGAGGACCAGTCGGTCCACACCAGGTCGGCGAAGCCCCGGTCCTGCGGGCCGAATTGCTGCATCCAGGCCAGGCCGAGCTGCTGGGGGAAGCTCACCCGCGGGATGTTGAGGCTGAAATTGGTCACCCCGTGCAGCCCGTAGATGTCCAGGATCGGACCGACGTCGGCGCGCACGTCCACCCGCACGTCGCCGGCGATGTCGCGGCGGGTCGAGGGGCTGCGGTACCAGAAGGACATCCGGGTGTCCTCGTTCGGCTCCACCATCACGCCGAGCTGCAGGAAGGCGTGCAGGGCGGCGTCGGCCTCGGCGTCGATGTCGGCCTGGATCGAGTCGATGTCGCGCCCGCCGGTGGCGGCCAGCTGGCGGAACAGGTCCTCCCAGGTCAATCCGCCGAGCCCGGGCACCTCGCCCTTGAGCTGGTCGAGGCCGACGTCGGTGGCCGACTTCATCGAGATGGTGGTGTAACGCAGCGAGGCACCCACCCCGATCGAGACCGTCTTGCTCGGCTTCCAGGCGAAGGCCGGCTCGACCCCGAGCTGGATCAGGCTGGACTCCATCTCGACCTCGTGCTTGGCCGGGTACCAGGGCGGACCGGTGCTGTTGGAGGTGGCCACGTTGAGCTCGGTGACGCGGTCGTAGGCCGCCTGGCCGCCGGCGGTCGGCAGCAGCGAGAGGCCGAGGTAGGAGTCGCCGCCGATCGGCGCCGCCCAGCCCAGGAAGGGGCCGCCCCCGACCGTCCCGCCGACCGAGTACTCGCGGCCGCCCGCGCTCTCGACCGTGGTGGGAGCCCAGATCACGCGGCCGTAGCCGTCGAAGCGACCGGCGGCGCGCGGGCCGCTCTCCGGGAACAGGAAGCCGAGGCTGGCGGGATTGACCGCCGCGTCGACTGCGCTGCCGGCGCCGGCCATGCCCGCCCCGGCCATCGCGGCGCGCTGGGCGGAGTCGCCGGTCACCTCCCCGCCGAGCTGGGCGGAGAGGGAAGGCAGGCAGAGGAGCAGGGCGCTCCCGGTGGTGGCGGCACGGTTCAGGTCCAAGCGTCCTCCTTCGGGTCCGGCAGCTGCTCCTCCAGACAGGCCAGGAAGGCGGCCATGTCGGGCGCGAGCGGCGCCTCGTATTCGATGGTCTCGCCGCTCGCCGGGTGCTCGAAGGCGAGCCGGCGGGCGTGCAGCAGGGTCCGGCTGACCGGCGGCGCCCCGGGCGGGAACATGCCCGGACCAAAATTGCGCGCGCGGTAGAGCGGGTCGCCCACGATCGGCAGGTCGATCGAGGCGAGGTGCACCCGGATCTGGTGGGTGCGGCCGGTGCGCGGCCGGGCGCGCAGGTGGGCGAAGCCCTCGAAGCAGCGGATCCGCTCCCAGTAGGTCAGGGCGTCGCGGCTCTCGGGGCCGGTGCTGCGGGTCACGCGCACGCGCTCCGGGCGCTTCTCGTCGCGGGCCAGGCGCTTCTCGATCCAGTCGGACTGGAAGCGGGGGTGGCCGTAGCAGACCGCCTGGTACTCCTTCTGGACCGCGCGGTCGGCGAACTGCTGCATCAGGTCGAGGAAGGCGGTCTGCTCGAGGGCGACCACGCAGACCCCTGAGGTGTGCTTGTCGAGGCGGTGGACGATGCCCGGCCGCTCGGCCCCCTGGTTGGTGGGCAGCTGCTCGCCGAAGCGCTCGGCCAGGAAGCGGGCCACGCTGGGGCGGCGGTCGCCGAGGAAATTGCCGTGCATCGGCAGCCCGGCGGGCTTGTCGAGCACCGCCAGCACCTCGTCCTGGTGCAGGATCCGCGGCGGCTCGAAGTCCTCGTCCGGCCCCGCCTCGGGCTCGGCCAGCTCCAGCCGCTGCCCCCCCAGAACCGCCAGGCCGGTGCGCCGCACGACCTCGCCGTCGACCCGGACCAGCCCCTCGCGGATGCGGCGGGTGATCTGGGAGCGCGACAGGCCCTCGCCGAGCAGGGCGGTCAGGGCCCGGTCCAGGCGCTGCCCGTGCTGGGCGGCGGGCACCTCGATCCGGCGTTGGGGAAAATCTTCCGTGGGCATGGGGGGAAACCGCGCGAGCAGGACAGTCTAGAGGGTCGCCGGGGGCACGTGGCGGCCGCGGTTGGCCGCTTCCCGGGCATCCGGTACCCTGTCGGACCTGGCTGAGACGCCGGCCCCCCCATCAACCCCGCGCGCATGATCCAAGCCGCCCTCCTCCTCGCCTTCGTCGCCACGCCCCAAGCCCAGGGCCTGGTGGACATCCCCGCCGGCCGCACCCAGATCGGCGCCGAGCTCAAGGAAATCAAGCCCCTGATCGAGGAGAAGCCCTCGCTGGCCCCGATCCTCGGCGGCGAGCTTCCCCGCTCGACGATCGACGTCGCTTCCTTCCGCATCGGCCCGACCGAGGTCACGAACGAGATGTACCTCCAGTTCGTCGAGGCCACCGGCTACCAGCCGCCGATGACCTGGCTGGTGCTGTCGCCCGAGGAGCTGCAGGAGATCATCCGCGAGGAGCAGAAGAAGAACCCGGCCTGGAAGTTCGAGGGCAAGTACAAGGCCGAGTGGTGGGACCTGCACTGGCAGGACGAGGGCCGCAAGTGGGAGATGCCCGCCGACCAGGCCCTGTTCCCGGTGGTCGCCATCAACCAGCACGACGCCCGCGCCTACTGCCGCTGGGCCGGCCTGCGGCTGCCCACCGAAGAGGAGTGGGTCCGCGCCGCGCGCGGCGACGACGGCCGCAGGTACCCCTTCGGCGAGGACTTCGACGCCAAGCTGGTGTCGCACAACAACACCAAGCCGAACAACCTGCTGTTCAAGCTGCTGCCGGCCAACGCCATGCCCGGCAACGCCAGCCCCTTCGGCTGCGTCGACATGGTCGGCAACGCCTGGGAGTGGACCGACTCGCGCTACAAGGCGCTGCCGGACTTCAAGAGCTTCTCCGTCAAGGGTCCCGACAAGAAGAAGCACGCCGTGCTGCCCGCCTTCGACGGCTCCTCGCCGGTGATCCGCGGCGGCAGCTACATGGACCCCGAGCTGGGCGCCCGCATCGACCGTCGCCAGGGCGTGATGTCGGTGGCCCGGGCCGAGCACCTCGGCTTCCGCGTCGCCTCCAGCCTGACGCCGTGCAGCAACCTGTTCACCTACGCCCTGTACGACGTCGAGACCGCGGTGCTGGGCCAGCTGCCCGAGGACGCGGTCGATCCGGCCGACGCCATCGGCTTCGAGCAGCGCCGCTACGCCGACCTCGGCGACGTCGAAGGGAAGCGCAGCGAGCCCACGATCCGCGGCCTCGAGAAGACCTCCCCGCCCGAGGGCTACGCGGTCTTCGACGGCTACGACGGCATCGCCGTCGCGCCGCTGCGGGTGCTGGACTTCGCCTCCACCGCCAAGCTGGCCCGCGCCGCCGAGGAGAAGGCGGTCCAGGTCGGCGTGATGACCACCACGGTCGCGCTCGCCAGCCCCAACCTCACCGCCGGCACCTACGTCCTGGCCTACCTGCCCGCCCTCGACGACAAGCGAATCATCGGCATCGGCGCCAGCCTGTCGCCGGAGCTGGCCGAGAAGGCGCCCAAGAGCGCCAAGAAGGACGAGGAGTACGAGGGTCCGGAGTTCGACGGCATGGAGCTGCAGCCGGACACCGAGTACCTGCTGTTCCTGGACAACGACAACAAGGTGGCCGCCGCCCTGGTCATGAAGAACAAGCCAGGCAGCGGCACGATGGCCAAGGCCAAGCACAAGCCGACCCTGAACCTGGACAAGGGCCGCCTGGACTTCGACTTCCGCGTCGGCGACGCCCGCGGCAAGAAGGCCTTCACCTTCGACATCGGCCTGACCCCGCTGAAGGCCGACGAGATGGTCCGCGAAGGCTACTGGGACGGCGACGCCTACGACGTCAAGCAGCCGGTCGAGAAGAAGTAGAGCCGCGCTCCTGCGCCGCCGCGCCCGCCGGCCCTCCTGGGCCGGCCGGCGCTTCTTTCTTGGGGGACGCCTGCTCAGCCGAGGAGCACCCGGAGCATCTCCCCCACCCACATCAGCAGCACCGGCACGCCGAAGGCGAGCAGGATCAGCCACATCCAGCGCTTCCGGCTCCGGCTGGCGGTCTCCGGCGCCGGCCCCCGCTGCTCGGCCAGGCATTGCTCCAGCAGGGTGCTGGCCTCGGCGGCGTGCTCCGCCTCGACCAGCAGGTCGGTGGCGAGCGCGTTCTGGCCGGTGATGAAGGGATCGACCACCTTCATGACCTCATCGCGGACCTGGACGGCGAAGCCGCGGGCTTCGAGCCAGCAGCGCAGGACGAGGACCTGGGAATAGGCCCCCCGGTGGATGGATACCCATTCGCTCATGCTCCCAGCTTACGCCTGGGGGCGGAATTCCGTCGCCGATCGCCGCCTGGGAGCCCGGAGGCCCCGGCCTCGGTTCAGGCCGGCTCGAGGAAACCCAGGTTCTGTTGCAGCGTGGCCGCCTCGCGACGCAGGTCCTCGAGGCGCTGCCGCTCGGACTCGACCACGTCGGCGTCGGCGTTCTGCAGGAAGCGCTCGTTGCCGAGCTTGCCCTCGATGCCCTTGACGCCCTTCTCGACCTTCTGGAGCTTCTTCTCCAGCGATCCGCGCAGCTTGCCGAGGTCGGTGCCCTGCTCGAAGGGCAGGAACACCGAGCCCCCCTCGAAGACGTCGGTGCCCGAGGCGGCCGGCCGCGCCCCGCCCTGCTGGACCTGGAGCTCGCCGAGCGAGGCCAGGAAGACCAGCAGCGGGGCGTTGGCCTGCAGCACCTCGCCGGCGCCGGCCTCGGCCAGGACCGTGCCCGCGGGCCGCGACGAAGTCGACATCTCGAGCAGGGCGCGCACGTTGCGGAAGCCGCGCACGGCGTCCTGCAGGCGCCGGAAGCCGGCTTCGGCTTCGGCGTCGGCCAGGCCCGCGCGGCTCGGCCACGGCGCCCCCATGATCAGCTCCTGCCCGTTGCGGAAGGTCTCCGGCAGGTGACGCCACAGCGCCTCGGTCAGGAAGGGCGTGTACGGATGCAGCAGCCGCAGCAGCGCGCTCAGGGTGTCGCCCAGG
>CAZXTO010000132.1:0-8931 GCA_964643675.1 uncultured Planctomycetales bacterium | reverse complement strand
GGCGGCCTCCAGTCCGACGGCATCGCCCAGGTGGACGCCGCCGTGCGCGAGATGCAGGACCGCATCCTCAGCGCCGACCAGGACGAGGGCTGAGGTCCGCCCCGTGGGCGCCCCGGCCGAGCTGCACGTCAACGCCCGCTTCCTGGCGGAGCCGCTGACCGGCGTGCAGCGCGTCGGCCGCGAGGTCCTGGCCGGCCTCGACGCCATGCTGGCCTCCGGAGAGATCGACCGCGACCGCTACCGGGTGATCCTGCACCTGCCCGAAGCGCCGACCGAGGACCTCGGCCTCCCTCAGCTCGAGCTGCGGCCGGGCGGCGCGCTGCGCTCCCACGCCTGGGAGCAGCTCAGCCTGCCGCGGCGGGTCCGCGGCGGTCTGCTGCTCAACCTCAAGGGCACCGCGCCGGTGCGCCACCCGCGCAACTTCGTCCACCTGCACGACGCGGTGACCTTCGCCTGGCCGCAGGCCTACTCCCGCAGCCTGCGCGCGGTGTGGGGCTACGTGGTGCCGCGCGCCGCCCGCCGCGCCCGGCTGCTGAGCGCGGTCTCGGCATTCACCGCCGGTGAATACGAGCGGCGCTTCGGCATCCCGCGCGAACGCATCGCGGTGATCCCGAACGGCCATGAGCACGTCTACGCCGCCGGCGCGGAGCCGGCCATCCTCGACCGGCTGGGGCTCGAGGGCGACGCCTACCTGCTCGCGGTCGGCAGCCTGGACCCGCGCAAGAACTTCGCCGGCGCCGCCGCCGCGGTGCGCGCGGCCGGGCTCGAGGAGCTGCCCCTGGTGATCGTGGGCGGCCCCAACCCGCGCGTCTTCGCCGAGCACGGCACCGAGCTGCCGGCGCGGGCCCGCCACGCTGGCCGAGTCTCCGACGGCGAGCTGCGGGCGCTCTACGAGAACGCCATGGCGCTGGTGTTCCCGTCCTTCTACGAGGGATTCGGGCTGCCGCCGCTCGAGGCAATGGCGCTCGGCTGCCCGGTGGTCTGCAGCGACGCCGCCTCCCTCCCCGAGGTGGTGGGCGAGGCCGCCCTGACCGCCGGACCCGATGAGCTCGAGCTGCGCGCCGAGCAGCTGCGGACCCTCGCCGACCGCCCCGCCCTGCGCGCCGAGCTGCGCCAAAAGGGCCGGGCGCAGGCCGCCGGCTTCCGCTGGCAGGCCTGCGCCCGGGAGATGTGGCGGCTCGCGGCCGCCGAGCTCGGCGCCTAGAAGTCCGCCTCGGCGTCGCCCATGCCGCCGCCCATCAGGGCGCCGATGTCCATCACGGCGGCGCCTTCCGGCGGCTCGTAGACGAAGGCGTCCTTGGGCAGGTCTTCCTTCTTCGGGAACTTCAGGTTCTCGAGCTTGATCACCATGACGTCCTTCTTGCCGTCGTTCATCACGGTCTCGACCGGGAAGCCGGTCTTGGCGTCGAGCACCATGCGGAACTTGGCCAGGCCCATCTCGGCGAAGTCGCCCATCTCGGAGATGTCGTTGGAGATGTCACCGGTGATGGTGACGTGCTTCTCGCCGACCTCGACCTGGAAGTTCTCGTAGTAGTTCTCGAACAGGTCGCGGATCTGCTCGAGCTGGTTGACGTTGCCGCCAGGGCTCATGCTGGCCCCGGTCTCCTTCAGCTTCTGGATCATGGAGACGTCGGCCTTCATGATCTGCTTGCCCATCATCGGGTTCTCCGACTCGATCCACATGGTCTTGCCGTCGATCACCGTGAGGAGCTTCATCTCCATCGGAGGCATGATCTCCATCTCGATGTTCATGGTCATGGTGGCGCGCATGTGCTCCTGGTCCAGCATCAGGATGTGCCCGGTGCTGTTGAGCTTCATGGCCTGGCCTTGGGCCTCCATGTCCATGACCATCGACATGTCGTACTCGGCCGGCTTGCCGACCATCTCGTCGATCTTGTCGACCCAGACCTTCACCTCGGGCGGCAGGCTGGACTTGACTTCGGCCCCTTCCTGAGCGGCCGCGAAGGGCGCGAGAGCAAGGAGGGCGGTGGCGGGGAGAAGGAATCGTTTCATGTGTGGCTCGGGTTCAGCCCTGGTCTTGCTGGTTCTTGTTGTCGGCGCCGCCGGCCTCCTCGGCCGCCGGCTCGGCGTCGGCGATGATCTCGCCGGCGGGGCGGAAGACGAAGCGCTCCCGGTCGATCTCCTTGGGCTCGGGGAACTTCACCTCGGGGAAGCTCATGCTGAGCACGGTCTCGCCGGTGTAGCGGCGGATCTGCCACGAGCGCGGGAAGCCGGTCTTGCGGTCGATCTCGACCACCACTTCCTTCGGCACCACGCCGCCCAGCATCGGCACCAGCTTGCCCTTGCCCTCCTCGTTGACCATGCAGGTCAGGGTGACCATGCCCTCGCCTTCCTCGACCTGGTCGGGTTCGGTCTGGTCGAGCAGGGCCAGCAGCTGCTGCACCGGGTGCACCTTGCCGCGGTAGAGGTCGTTCTTGGACATCGCCTTGACCTGGTCGAAGCTCATCTCCTGGTGGCGGCCGAGGCCCGACTCCAGGTTGGTCTGCTCGTTCCACATCTTCTCGCCGTCGCCGATGGTGCGGCGCCGGGTGCGGACCCGCTGCTTCTGCTCCGGCCAGTAGGTCTCGATGTTCGAGACCACCGCGAAGTGCTTGTCGTCCAGGAACAGGAGCTCGCTCTTCATCGAGACCTCGGTCCCGCGGATGAAGAACTTCATCTCCTGCTTGGTCTCGACCGGCTTGTTGGCGACCGCCGTCAGGCGCGAGAGCCAGGCCTCCGGCGTCTCCTGGGCGGAGGCGGGAACGGCGCACAGGCCGGTCGCGAGGAGGAGGGAGGGGAGCAGCTTCATCAGAATTCGTCCTCGTCGTGGCTGTTGGCGTTGAGGGCCATCTCGATCTGGCCGGTCAGGTCGATCGCCGGCGGGCCCTTGTATTCGAAGCGCGAGCGGTCCATGTCCTCCGGGAAGGTCAGACCGGAGACGCTCAGGCGCAGGGTGCCTTCCTCGCCGGCGTCGACCTGGAGGGCGCGCGGGAAGGCGTGCTTGGCGTCGAGGTCCAAGCTCAGCTTCAGCGACTCGGGGCCGCCGCCCTCGGCCTGGATCAGCGCGGTGAGGTCCGACTCGAGCCGCACGGTCTTACCGCCCTCGAGCTTCTCCTCGCGGAACTCGATGGCCGACAGCATCTCGGTCAATTCGCTCAGACCAGGGCCGCCGTCCATCTGGACCACGCCGCCCAGGGAACCGAGGCCGTCGTCGAACAGGTCCAGCGACACCTTGAAGGCCATCGCCATGCCGTCGCCCTGGTCCACGCTGAGGTAGACGTGGGAGTCGTCGGCCAGCATGTTCAGCTCGACGTGCTCGCGGGCGCCTTCGGGGCCGGCGTCCATCGCGAACTGGAAGGAGAACATGCGCTGGTAGAAGTAGACGATCCGGCCGGTGCCGCTGGCCGGGCCCTCCTTGCTGTCGACCGCGAGCTCGAGCTCGCATTCCCAGGGCCGCTCGAGGTTCTGGGTCGCCTTCTGGAGCAGCGGGTGGAGCTCGGCGCAGAGCTGGTCGAGGCTGGCCGGGGGCGCCGTCGGAGCGGCTTCGGCCTCCTGGGCCAGCAGCGGGGAGGGGGCGGCGAGGAGGAGGAGGGGAAGGGGACGAAGGAGTCTCATGATGTCAGGAAGCGGGCCATTCTAGGCCGCTCGGAGCGAGGCGCCGGCGCCGACCACGAGCTGCGGCGGGCCAGGAAGCGAGCCTGAGGCGGCGTTGGCGCACCGGGACCGCCAGGCGATCGGCTTACGCCCTGTCTCCGGCCTTTTCGGAGCAATTCCCGGCCCAGTTCGCCGAATTCCGGCCAGAAATCACCCGCCGGAGGCACCCTCAGCTCCAGAGGGCGAAGGCGAGCCAGCCGACCTGGAACAGCCCCAGCCAGATCTTGAGCATGCGCCCGACCAGGGTGCCGAAGAAGGCCCCCAGCCCCACCTTCACGCTGTCCCGGCCCTGCCGCTGGGCGAACCGGTACTCGAACAGCGCCGCTCCGGCGAAGGAGCCGGCCGCGCCGCCGAACAGGGTGCCGAGCGGCGGCACCAGGGGCGTCAGCAGGATCGCCCCGGCGATGCCGCCGAAGAAGGCGCCCCACAGGCCCGTCCGCGAGGCGCCGGTCTTCTTGGCCACCCCGAGCGAAGCCAGGAACTCGATCGCCTCCGCGGCCAGGGCGGCCCCCGCGATGATCCAGAAGTCGGCCCAGGGCATGCCGAGCAGCGGCCCGAGCAGCGCCAGCAGCGCCACCACCACGTTGCCGGGCAGGCCGAAGGGGATCAGGGCCAGGCTGCCGAGGGCGGCCAGGCACAGCAGCAGCTCGCCGAGGAAGAGGGCGGTCGCGGTCAACATGGGGAGGGAGGCGGGAGGGGCTCCGGGCCGGGAGCAGGCCATTCTTGGGAGAAGGGCCTGGGGCCTTGCGTCACCCCGGCGGCTGCGGTGCTCAGCGAGCACGGCGCAGGCAGCCTAGTCGTGGAAGTCGGCGTCTCCTTGGGTGTAGTACCAGGACGAAGGGTCGAAGACCGACCGCAGACCGTCGTGGGCGGGGTCCTCCGGGTCGTCGAGAGGGAGCAGGCAGCACACCACCCGGTCGAGGGCCTCGCGGCTGCCCAGCCGGCAGCCGGGCAGCCCGGCCAAGGCCTCCGCCGCCGGCGACCCGGGCAGGGCGGCGACGTGGAAGAAGTCGCTGCCCTGGGCCTCGGCGTCGCGGCTCGCGCGCGAGTAGAGCGCGCGCTCGAGTCCCGCCTGATCCAGGTCGACCAGGAGATCGAGCACCGTGGCCAGCTCCACCCCGGCCCGGTTCCACAGGCGGACCACGACGTAGCCGACCAAGCGGCCCTCGCGGCGCGCCAGCCAGATGCGGTGCCGCCCGACCGGACAGTCGCGGTAGCGGTAGTTGAGGGCGACTGCGTCGCGCACGCAGGCCACCCGGAAGCGGTCTCGGTTGCGCAACCAGAGCTCGTCGAAGCCGGCGTCGAAGCCCTCGACCCTCTCGAAGGTGAAGGCCGCCTCCTCCGGACAGGGCGAGAGCCGCCTCAGCCGGTCGATGCCGGCGGCGAGCAGCCGGCCTGGGCTGCCGAGGACCCGCTCGAGGCCAAGCCGGACCCGGAGGCGCCGCTCCCAGGTCGGGATCTCGAACAGCTGGCGGTAGCCGAACAGCCGTTTGCCGAGCTGGGCGGCGATCTCGTTGGTCTGGCCGCCATAGGCGACCGGGATGCCGGCGGCGTGGCCCTGCCAGGCGACCCCGCCGGTGACCAGCCGGTAGAGCCGCAGGCTGCGGGTATCGGGGGCGGTGGCGGTCTCGCACACCTGGATGAAGACCCGCTCCTCCCCCTCGACCCAGAAGCGGCGCGGCCGGCCGGTGTTCACCGCGACCGCCCGGTCGGTGGCCCGCTCGATCGCGACCGAGGCGATCCCCTGGCCATCCGGATTGTCGAGGAACTTCCAACGGTGGTGCTCGAGGCTCCGGTGCACCGCGAAGACCTCCTGGAACAGGGCGTTGATCGCAGCGGCGTTCTGCTCCCCCAACGGCTCGAAGCGGTGGACCTCGTCATCCACGGGTCGCTGCACCCGCGGGATATACTCCGCGAGGTCGATGCGGTCCGCCTGGTTCCTGCTCTTCTCCGTGGCCCTGGCCTCCGGCTTGGTGGGCTGCCTCTCCGCAGCGCGAGACGGCGTGGCCGGCGCCTGGCTCGAGTCCGGAGACGGATTCCTGTTCTGGTTCACCTGGAGCGAAGATCTGGGGAAGCGCCGCCTCCTGATGGCCCTGGCCGCCGCCCTGGGGCTGGTGGTCCTGGCCGCCGGCGCTCGCCGTTGGCGCTGGTTCCGCCCGGCCGAGTCTATCGTCGCCCTCTTCGGTCGCCCCGTCGCCGCCGGCCTCGCGATCGCCCTCGCCATGCTCCCGCTGGGCGTGGTGCGCGCCTTCGGCCCGGACACCGAAGGCCGGCCTTCGGTGGTGGTGATCCTGCTCGACACGATCCGCCTCGACCACGTCGGCTGGGCCGGCTCCGAGCGTCAACTCACGCCGCGGCTCGACGCCCTGGCCGCCCGCGGCGCCAGCTTCCAGCAGGCGATCTCCCCGTCCTCGTGGACCAAGCCCGCGGTCGGCTCGCTGCTCACCGGCCTTGTGCCGAGCCGGCACTTGGCGGTCGGCCGGCCCACCCTGAACTGGTATCCGGACCTACCTCGGGACCGACGCACCCTCGCCGAGGCCTTCGCCGGCGCCGGCTACTTCACGGCCGCGATCTCCAGCAACCCGAACATCGACGACCGCACCGGCTTCCGGCAGGGCTTCCACGAGTTCTGGCAGGACACCTCGCTGCGCGCCGAGGCCATCCTGGCCGGCGGACGCGACTACCTGGAAGCGCGCGGGGACCGCCCCGCCTTCCTCTACCTGCACCTCAACGACGCCCACTACCCCTACCGCGCGCCCGACCCGTGGTACGGCAGCCTGTCCGATCCGGAGGGCCGCGTCCGCCTCGACGGCGCCGCCAAGAGCGCCTTCCGCCGCGGCGAGCTGGAGTGGAGCCCCGAGCAGATGCAGGGCATGATGGACGCCTACGCCGAGGAGATCCTGTGCCTGGACGAGCGGGTCGGCGCCTTCGTGGAGGAACTCCTGGCCGAGCAGGAGGACCTGATCGTGGTGATCCTGTCCGACCACGGCGAGGAGTTCCTGGACCACGGCGACATCGGCCACGGCCACACCCTGCACGACGAGCTGCTCCGGGTGCCGATGCAGTTCGCCTGGGGCGAGGGCATCGGGCTGGAGCCGCGGCACGTCGAGAGCCAGGTCAGCACCCTCGACCTGGTCCCGACCCTGCTCGAGCTCGCCGGCCTGGGCTGGCCCGGTGGCGCGGCAGCCCTGGATGGGCGCAGCTTGGTGCCGCTGCTCCACGGCCCTGGCCCCGACCGCCCGGTCTTCTCCGAGACCGAATCGCTCGGCAGCCCGCGCTCGGGCCGCGCCGGCCCGCTGCGTTCCTGGCGGCGACCGGACGCCAAGCTGGTCGTCAGCGACCCCTGGTCGGAGCAGGCCGGGCGCCAATGGCTGTTCGAGCTGGAGCAGGATCCCGCGGAGCGGGAGAACCGGGCCGGCGAGCGGCCTGGGCTCCGCGAGGAGCTGCGGGCCGAGATGGAGGCCAGCGGCTGGCTGATCGAGAAGGAGCCGCTGTCGGCCGCCGGTCTCGCCGAACTCGGGGAGGCCCGCGCGGAGCTGGCCGAGCTCGGCTACGTCGACGACGAAGCGGGCGCGGCGGCCGACGCCGAGCCGGTCTTCCTGCCGGGCACGGTGCCCTGGTGGTCGCCGCCGGACCAGGACTGAGCGCTCACGGCCCGGGGGCCGGCCACCACTTCGCGCAGAATCTGCTCATTTTGCGGTGCGTTATTGCAGATTTTCGGCCATTTTCTTACTTTTGACGCGCAGTCTGTGTCATTTATGCGGCTTTCGCGGTACACTTTCGGCGCAAACCCGGAGCACCCATGACCGTGACCATCCATCCGACGCACCAGCACCTCGAGGCCTCCGAGGCCATCACCTCGAACATGGGCCGCGAGGAGATCCTCGCCCACATGCGCCAGCACGACGTCCGCTTCCTGCGCATGCAGTTCACGGACATCACCGGCACCAACAAGAACGTCGAGGTGCCGGCCAGTCAGTTCGAGAAGGCGCTGAACGGCGAGATCATGTTCGACGGCTCCTCGATCGAGGGCTTCACCCGCATCGAAGAGTCGGACATGCTGCTGAAGCCCGACTTCGACAGCTACAGGATCGACCCGTGGCCGTCGCGCGGCGTCGACTGGAGCAACCACGGCCAGGTCGCGCACATCATCTGCGACGTGCTCGACTCCGACGGTACGCCCTTCGCCGGCTGCCCGCGCCAGACCCTGAAGCGCGTCGCCGCCCAGGCCGCCGAGCTGGGCTACTCGATGAACTGCGGCCCGGAGGCCGAGTTCTTCCTGTTCCTGCGCAAGGAGGACGGCACCGCCACCACCGAGACCCACGACGCCGCCGGCTACTTCGACCTGGCGCCGGTCGACCTCGGCCAGGCCTGCCGCCGCGAGATCGTGATCGCCCTCGAGGCGCTCGGCTTCGAGATCGAGGCCGCCCACCACGAGGTCGCGCCGGGCCAGCACGAGATCGACTTCAAGTACGGCGACGCCCTCGACACCGCCGACAAGCTCTCCACCTTCCGCTGGGTGGTGCGCAAGGTGGCGCGCGACATGGGCCTGCACGCCACCTTCATGCCCAAGCCGATCTACGGCCAGAACGGCTCCGGCATGCACGTGCACCAGTCGCTGTTCACCGAGAACGGCAACGCCTTCTTCGACGAGAAGGCCGAGGACGGCATCTCCGACACCATGCGCTGGTACGTCGGCGGCCTGCTCAAGCACGCGCGGGCGATGGTCGCGGTCACCAACCCCTCGGTGAACAGCTTCAAGCGCCTGGTGCCCGGCTACGAGGCACCCACCCACCTCGCCTGGTCGATGCGCAACCGCTCGCCGCTGATCCGGGTGCCCGCCCGCCGCGGCCTCGGCACCCGCTGCGAGCTGCGCATGCCCGACCCGGCCTGCAACCCCTACCTGGCCTTCGCCGTGATGCTGGCCGCCGGCCTCGACGGCGTGAAGAACCAGATCGAGCCGCCCGAGCCGGTCACCGGCAACGTCTACCGGATGAGCGAGCGCGAGCGCAAGCGCCTGCGCATCAAGAGCCTGCCGGGCGACCTCGGCGAGGCCGTGGCCCAGCTCGAGAAGAACACGGTGATGCGCGACGCCCTCGGCGAGCACATCTTCGACCAGTTCGTGCGCGCCAAGAAGGCCGAGTGGGGCGAGTACATCGCCGCGGTGCACCCCTGGGAGGTCGACCGCTACCTCACCACGCTGTGATCCCACCGACCGGGTGAGCGCGGCGGGGCCGCGCTCACCCGTCCGGCGCCGGCTCAATCGAGGAGTCGATC
>CAZXTO010000131.1:0-8938 GCA_964643675.1 uncultured Planctomycetales bacterium | reverse complement strand
AATCCTGGAGCGCGCGGCTTCGCCGCGCTCCAGGATTTGGTGCCAAGATGGCACGAATGATCGAGTCTCGCGGATGGGGCGGTCGGGCGGGGCGGGAAGGTAGGCTGGGGGGATGGAACGGCGTTCGGTGGTGGTGACGGGGTGTTCGACCGGGATCGGGGCGGCTTGCGTGCGGCTGCTGGAGGAGCATCGGTGGCGGGTGTTCGCGGGGGTGCGCAAGGAGAGTGACGCCGAGCGGCTGCGGGCGGCGGGCATCGAGGTGCTGATGCTGGACGTGCTGGACGGCGAGCAGGTCGCGGAGGCGGCCGAGCGGGTGCGGGAGTTGGTCGGCGAAGCTGGCTTGCAGGGCCTGGTGAACAACGCCGGGGTGGCCGTGCCGGGGCCTTTGGAATTCCTGCCGATCGAGAAGTTCCAGCGTCAGATGGAGATCAACGTGACCGGCGTGGTGCGCGTCGGGCAGGCTTTCCTGCCGCTGCTGCGGCGCGGGCGCGGGCGGATGGTGAACATCAGCTCGATGGCCGGCCGGGTGGCGGGGCCGATGCTCGGTGCCTACCACGCCTCGAAGTGGGCCTTGGAGGGGCTCAGCGACGCCTGGCGGCGCGAGCTGATCCCCCACAGCCTGTGGGTGGCGCTGGTCGAGCCGGGCGCGGTCCAGAGCGAGATCTGGGACACCGCCAGCGGCGAGGCCGAGGAGATCGCCTCGGGCCTCCCGGAGGAGGCGCGCGAGCACTACGGCCGCATGTTCGAGCTGGCCCGCGACGCGGTGAAGGAGATCTCCGGACGCGCGATCCCGGCCTCGACGGTGGCGGAGGCGGTGCGGCACGCGCTCGAGTCGGCCAAGCCGAAGACCCGCTACGTGGTCGGGCAGGACGCGAAGGCCGCGATCCGGGCCGCCAAGTGGCTGCCGGACAGGTGGATGGACCGCATCGTGCTCAAGCACAAGGGCTGAGCCCCCAGCGGGTTCGGGACCGGAGCCCGGGGATCAGCGGCTCCAGCGAAGCGGCAGGGTCTCATCCGCCACCCCGGCCGGAATCGTGATGGGAGCGCCGATCGCCTCCCCCTCCCGGTTCACGCCTTGGAGCTGAAAGCTCCGGCGGGGCGCGTCCAGGACCAGCAAGCGCTCGCCCTTCTCCAGCCACCGGCTGAGGTAGCGGCTATCCCAGGGCGAGAACCAATCCGGCCGCACGAAGCGGGTGACGCTCTCCGGCGGCCGCGCGCCCTCGGCGAAGAGGAGTTCGAGTCGTCGCGAGGCTTCGAGCTCCAGTTCCAAGCCCAGCAGCTCCTCCTCCGTCTTGCTCAGGAGATCGATCGCGAGCGGCACGAAGCCCTGCTTCAAGGCGATGAGTCGGTTGGCGCTACGAGGAAGCTCCATTTGCATGGCGACGCCGTCGTCTCTGGTCGTGAAGCCCAATCTCGGGCCCGAGCCCTGCCAGAGCTCCAACTCGACCTGGTCCAAGGGGAGGCCATCCCGCGCGTCCACCGCCCGGATCATCAGAGGGTGGCGGTCTTCCACCTCCACGACCAGGCCATCGGCGCCGGCCTTCGCGGCGACATCACCGAGGTGGAAGTGCCGCCTGACCAAGACCTGGTACGCCCCCTCCTGGAGATGGGAGATGAGGAAGCTCCCGTCCTCTCGGAGTTCGCCCTCTCGGCCGACCTTCCAGACCTCATGTCGGCGCCAATCACTGCCGGGAGGGGACGAACGGTGCGGCACCGCGATCACCTGGACGAGTCCGGTGTTGGTCCAGTCCGGAGGCTGGCCTTCCCGCTCCACGATCCGGCCGCTCAGGGAGAGCTTCCCGAGCGGAGTGAGCACCGCTTCGACCAGGCGCTCCTCCCCGGGGACCAGGTCCCGCTGGGATCGCCCGCCTGCGGAGTAGCCGTGATCGGGGGCCTTCCACAGGAAGCGCGATGGCGCGGCCAGGGTGAAGCTCAGCTCACCGTTCACATCGGTCCGCCCGCTCCCGAACAAATCTGCCTGGGGAGAATCCCAGTGACCGAAGGGTGCGCCGAGCACGCTCAGGGGGGAATCTGCGGTCGGCCAGATGCCGACCTCCAGGCGCTCCCCTTCGAGAGGCGTCCCGTCGGGACCGGTGACGCGGAAGAGCACCTTGGCCGTGGGAGGGTGGAGTTCGAATTGCCACGGGGGCTGGCCGAGTTCGACGGTATCCAGCACCCCCCAATCCCGCACGAGCTGGTCCCCATCGAAGGCCGCGAGCCAGAACCGGACTCCTCCCCGCCGGTGTTCGGAGCGCAGGGGCAGGGGCAGGGCCGCGATTCCCCTCGAGTCCGTCTCCACGGCGCCGGCCCACTCCTGGATCGGGACCGGGTCCCTCGCCTTCCTCGGCAGGTGGACGGGAAGGAGGTCGAACCGGCATCGCAGCTCGAGCCCCTCCACGGGAATGCCATCCCGAACCACGCTGAGCTCCGCTGCCCCCAACCGCTCCATCTTCACCAGGGTCGGCTCCTTGCCGCCGTCATAGAGGATGGGGTGGACGGGGACGTGACCCGGAGCCTCGACCAAGAGCGCCAGCGGTCGTTGATTGGGCGGCCCATCCCACTCGAGGATGCCAGGGCGCGAGGCTTCCAGATCTGCCTGGATGCCCCTCGGGTCGAGGGAGTGCCAGAGGATCTGGGAGAAGCGAGCCTGCCCGACGGGGCGGAGGTCGTCCTGATCCACCGCAGCGATGGTCATCGGCCCACCCCGCAGCCGCTGGACCGTGACCACCGTCTCCGGGACCGGGGAGTCGCCGGTCACCAAGACCTGGATCCCGACGTCCAGGGGGGTGACGCGCAAGGAGTGGGAGCTGACGTAATAGAGCCACGGAGCGGACGCGTGGAGCACCGCCCGCCCATCCTCGCCGGACCGGGCATAGGCGGGGTCCCCGCGGCCACCCGTGAGGCGAACGGGGACTCCGGCATGGGGGAGGCCGTCCTGGTCCACGACCAGGATCGGCACCGGGATGCCGGGCCGGAGGACCAGATCGAGCTCGGCCGGAGGATCGGCCGGCGGTACCCCCGTGCCATCGGAGCTGGCCCAGCCGGTCCCCTCGGCCCGCGGCCCCACGTCGGGGAGCCCCAGGCCCTCCTCCCAAGGAAGGAAGTACCGGCCCTCGGCGTCGGCCTGGATCTCGCGGACCCTCCAGTCGAACTCGGCGAAGACCTTGGCGAAGGGGATCCCCTCGCCATCGGGGCCGAGGACGCGGCCGGTCCACCCGCGCCCGGAGGCGGCCGGCGGAGTCGGGAGGAGCCTCCGCCCGGACTCCCCCGCTCCCCCCGGCTCCTGCAGACTGGCGATCTGCTCGCCCTCGACCGCGAGCCCGGCGGGGGCGGCGGAAGCGGCAGCCTCCGCCCCCTCCGATGAGCCCGGCGACGACACCCACCAGACTCCCGCCGCGAGGAGCAGCAAGGGCAGGGTCAGACGCCCGAACAGCAGGAACAGCAACCAGCCGGCGGCGGTCGTCAACCAGGACGCCGGAGCCGCGGGCAAGGCGATGAGCAGCGCCCGCCAGTCGGAGCCGAGCTCCCGCGAGAGCTTCGCCCGGAGCTGCTTCCGCGCCCGGCTCAGGCGTTGGCGGACGAGGTTGGGGGAGGCTCCGGTCTCCTGCGCGATCCTCGCGGTGCTCTTGCCCTCGAAGTAGTGCTTGACGATCACAGTCCGCGCGGCGGGTTCGAGCTGGTAGACGGCATCGCTCAGCCGGCGGTGGACGTCGGCCTGCTCGGCCGCCTGCAGCTCCTGGGCCTCGACCTCCTCCCGAGCCACCCGCCGCTCCCGCGCCTGGCGCCGCTTCGTCCGCCGCAGGCGGTCGAAGTAGCGGTGGCGGAGGACCGTGGCCAACCATGGCCGCAGGCTGGACCCGATCGTGGGCGGGCGGCGCAAGGCCGCCAGCCAGGTCTCCTGGACCAATTCCTCGGCCTCCTCCTCGTTCTTGGCCAGGTGCATCGCCAGCTGCCGGAGCCAGCCGACTTCGCGCAGCATGGCGTCCCAGTCCGGGTGGAGGGGAGCTTCCTTCATGGTGGCCTCGTCCTCATCACGCTAGGCGACCGGAGGTGTGACAAGGCATTTCCAGAATAGGAGACGGGCGCCCCTGGGGGCGCCCGTGGATCGAAGCGGCGGATCGCCGCCGCCGGCTCAGGCCGGCATGCTCAGGGCGTCGGCGATCGCGCGCCCCATCTCGGAGCACTTGGCGCTGCCGCCCATGTCGTAGGTGCGGACCTGGCCGTCGACGATGACCTTGGCCACGGCCTCGTTGACCGCGGTGGCCATCTCCTTCTCGCCGAGGAAGTCGAGCATCATCTTGGCGGCGAGGATGCAGGCGATCGGGTTGACCTTGTCCTGGCCGTCGTACTTGGGCGCCGAGCCGTGGGTGGGCTCGAACACCGCCACGTCCTTGCCGATGTTGCCGGCGCTGGCGAAGCCGAGGCCGCCGACCAGCTGGGCGCACAGGTCGCTGAGCACGTCGCCGAACAAGTTCGAGGTGGCGATGACCCCGTAGTCCTGCGGGTTCTTCACCAGCCACATCACCATGGCGTCGATGTTGGTGTCCCACAGCTCGATGTCCGGGAACTCCTTCGCGACCGCGCGGGCGGCGTCCATCATCATGCCGCTGGTCTCGCGCAGCACGTTCGGCTTTTCGACCACGGTGACGGTCGGGTAGCCGTGCTCCTGGGCGTACTCGAAGGCGGCGCGGATGATCCGGGTGGCGCCGTTCCAGGTGATGATGCGCGAGGAGAAGGCCATCTCCTCCGGCGGCACGCTGGCGAAGCGGGCGAAGTTCGGGTGGGTCTCGAGCGCCTCGCGGATCGGGCCCTCGACCGGGTGCCACTCGACGCCGCCGTACATGCCCTCGGTGTTCTCGCGGAACACCACCAGGTCGATGCCGTCCTGGTAGTTGAGCGGGTTGCCGGCGAAGGCCTTGCAGGGCCGCTGGTTCGAGTAGAGGTCGAAGAGCTGCCGCATGCGCACGATCGGGCTGCGGTAGGTCAGGCCCTTGCCCTGCAGCTCGGGGGCGAGCTCCGCCTGGGCCTCGGCCTTCGGCTTCGAGGTGATGGCGCCGAAGAGGGCGGCATCACAGGCCTTCAGGCCCTCGACGGTACGCTCCGGGAGGGCGTCGCCCTCCTTGCACCAGTACTCCCAGCCGATGTCGAGGGGGATGTAATCCGCGTCCAGTCCGACGGCGTCGAGCACCGTCTTGGCCGCGTCCATCACTTCGTTGCCGACGCCGTCGCCCGGCATCCATCCGATCTTGTGCTTGGCCATTGCCTTTCCGAGTGGAGGGGCCGCCACAGGGAATCCGTAGCGGTTTCGTGGCGAATACTAGATCACGGTACCGGCCGGGAAAATGGCATCCTCGACGCCAATCCGCCCGGGACCCGGTCCGCTGGCCTAGCGCCGCTCCGGGTCCTCGGGGAGGCCGACGGCAGGGATCTCGACCTCCCACTCCAGGTCCTCGGTTCCGGCGGGGATCCGCACCGGCGGGCCGAGGGGAGCGCCGTCCTCGTCGACGGGCTGGAGCTCGAAGGAGGTGCAGGGCGCGGCCTCCCAATGGCGCGAACGCCGCATCGGCAAGGGCACCTCGCCAGGACCGGCCAGGACCTGGAAGCCCGCGAAGCGCCCCTCCTGAGCGTCGTCCTCCTTGACCCACAGGACCAGTTCCCGCGCCGGCGCCAGGGTGAGCTCCAGGCGGCAGAGCTGATCCGGCAGCGCCGGCGGACGCACGGCGAGCTCGGCGCAGCCCTCCGCCCCGACCACGATCAGGTCGTAGGGGGCCAGCAAGGCCTCCTCGATGCCCGGGTCCCCGGGCGAGCCGGACAGCCAGCCGACGCGCTCCCCGTCGCGGTAGGCCACCCCGCGCCAGGACTCGAGCAGCTGGCCGTCCTCCCCGCGAGCCCGCAGCAGGTAGTGGTAGAGCGGCGGCGAGGGGATCCGGACCTCGAGGTCGCCGGCGCGGGCGATCACCGCGGGGCCGCTGGCCTCGCTGTCGTCGACCAGGGTCAGGCGGTACTCGCCGGGCGAGAGACCTTGGAAGGCGAGGGTCCCGGTCGAGTCGAGCGAGTCGAAGAAGGCCTCCTCCTCGGGCTGGCCGAGCGGCTCCACCCGAACCAGGAGCTCCTCCAGACTCTCGGTCCAGCCCGGCGAGGGCGGCCACAGGCGGCCGCGGATCTCCAGGCCGGAGGCCTCGGGTTCGAGCAGGCGGACCCGCACCAATCGCTCCTCGCCCGGCGCCAGCGGACCTTCCAGCCGACCGCGCCGGCCGCGACAGACCCAGGTGACGCCTCCGGGGGCCGGCACCCTCATCAGCAGCTCGCCATCGGCGTCGGTCCGCCCCTCCCCCAGCTCGGCGCGGCTGCCCTGGCGGCGGAGCTGGTCGAAGCTGTCCTGGCGCGGCTCCGACCACCCTCGGACCCGCAGGTGAGCGCCGGCCTCGGGCTCGCCGTCCTGGCCGAGGACGCGGAAGCGGATCGTGGCGGTGCTCGCGCCCAGCTCGAGGGTCCACGGCGGCTCCGGCATCTGATAACGACGGATGTTGCCGTAGCTGCGGCGGAGCCCGCCCTCGGGCTCGACCACCAGCTCCTCGAGCATGGCGTAGTCGTCTTCCGGCCACCGCAAGGCGGCCCAGCCGCCGGCATCGGTGCGGGCCTCGTACTGCCACGGCGGCCCCTCCAGGTACGGGCCGTCGAAGTCGTGCTCCAGGTCCTCCGGCAGGGTGGTCGAGTCCTCCTGGAGCCTCCAGCTCAGCCTGGCCGCCACCGGCCGGCCGCCGCGCAGGACCCGGATCGGGACCTCGGTCAGCGGGCTGAGCTCCACCGCTTCGAATCCCCCGCTGCTGCCGAGCTGGTAGGCCACGGTCGCCTGGTAGCCGGGCGCCTCGATCAGCACGCCGGCCGGGCGCTCTGGGGCGGCGACGTCGATCCGGCCGCCTCGGCTCGGGATCGGTCCCCGCGGCGGCGGCGGCTGGAAGGAGCGACGGACGCCCTCCTCGCTCTCCTCCATCCACCGGAAGCGGGCGCTGGCCAGCGGCTGACCGTCGCTGGCGTCCACCGCCTGCAGCTGGATGCGCTGAGGCAGCTGGCTGGTGGACAGGATCACCTCCTGGCCATCTCGTTCGATCCAAGCGGTCTTCTCGACCGGCAGGCAGTCGGCCGAGGATTCGATGCCGAACCAGCACTCCCCGAAGCTGGTCACCTGGATGGTGGCCACGCCCGAGGCATCGGTGAGCGCCTGCGCGTAGTACGGGCCGGCCTGACGCCAGCCCTGGACCGGCACCCCGGCCAGCGGGCGGTTGCCGTCGCGGTCGAGCACCACCACCTTCACCGCCAGGCCCCGCCGGAGCACGAAGTCGGCCTCGGCCAGCGGCGAGGCCGGCGCGACCTCGCAGTCGCTGTCGTAGGCCAAGCCGTTCTCGGGCAGGACCTCCAGCACCGGCGGGTCCTCGTCGGGGACCGCAGCGGGGTCCTCCGGCGCCGGCAGCACCAGGCGATAGCGGCCGTCGGCGTCGCTCCGGGTCTGGTGCACGACACCCTCGGCCTCGGCGTAGACCAGGACCCCCGGCACCGGCTCGGACTCCCCCACGAGGACGCGGCCCTGCCAGCCGAGCTCCCCGGGCCGCAAGGCGGGCCAGGCCTCCGCCTCCGCCAACTCCAGGCGCTCGGCCTCGGCCGCCGCTCCGGATCCGGCGGCCCCGTTCGGCTCCCCGAGCCCAGGCGCCGCGGCGGCCTCGACCCTGCTCCCGGCGCCGGCGTCCGGCTGCTCGATCTGGTCGCCCGGGAACAGGACCACCAGGCAGCTCAGGATCAGGACCAGGAACAGGAGCGGAGGCAGGAGCTTCATGGATAAGGGGCGCGGACCAGCTAGACCGGACCATCCCCAAGGTAACGGGCAGCCCGGAGCCGCGTCCACGGGCGGAAACTCGCTGGAAGCCCTGCCCGTTCCCCCCTATGCTGTCCGCACCCATGAAGACGGGCGGAGGGACAGGCCCTGCGATGCCCGGCCAACCCGATCCGGCGGCAACCGGAACGAAGGTGGCAAGTCCTGAGCGCCGCGGTGCTCGAACATGGCGGAATGGCCTGTCCCTCCGTCCCCGGGAGCAGAGACGGCCATGAACCCCCGCCACGAAACCGAAACCCTGCGCGAGCAGCTGCGCCACCGCGTGCTGGTGCTCGACGGCGCCATGGGCACCTCGCTCAACGAGCGCGGCCTGTCCTTCCAGGATTGCTTCGAAGCCGCCAACCTGGACCGGCCGGATTGGGTCCGCGAGATCCACACCGCCTTCCTCGACGCCGGCGCGCAGGGAGTCCAGACCAACAGCTTCGGCGCCAACCGCTACAAGCTCGACCAGTTCCATCGGGAGCAGGAGCTCGAGGCGATGCTCGAGGCCTCGGCCCGGCTGGCGCGCGAGGCGGCCGAAGGGCGCGGCTTCGTGCTCGGCGCGATCGGGCCGCTGGGCCCGCAGATCGAGCCCTTGGGGCGGATCTCGAAGATGGAGGCGCGGATCGCCTTCCAGGAGGTGGCGGCGCGCCTGGAGCCGCTGGTCGACGGCTTCAGCCTGGAGACCTTCTCCAACGTGGAGGAGGCGGTGGAGTGCCTGAACGGCATCCGCGCGGTCAGCGACAAGCCGGTGCTGGCGCACATCACGGTGGTCAACAGCGGCCGCACCCT
The DNA here is from genome assembly GCA_964643675.1 of uncultured Planctomycetales bacterium. Taxonomy (GTDB): domain Bacteria; phylum Planctomycetota; class UBA1135; order UBA1135; family UBA1135; genus J029. The sequence goes on along the minus strand of CAZXTO010000131.1, from coordinate 279 downwards.
GCTCGGCACCACGGTCGAGAACGCCGCCCTGCTGCTCGAGGGCGCGGGCGCCGACGCCCTGGGCCTGAATTGCTCCACCGGCCCGCGGGCGGTGCTCGAGGGGGCGCTGCGCATGGCCCAGGTCACCGAGCTGCCGCTGTCGGCGCGGCCCAACGCCGGCATGCCGCGCGAGATCGACGGCCGGGTCTTCTTCGAGTCCAGCTCCGACTACTTCGCCCGCTTCGCGCGTCGCTTCCTGCAGGCCGGCGGGCGCATCGTCGGCGGCTGCTGCGGCACCAC
>CAZXTO010000130.1:0-8987 GCA_964643675.1 uncultured Planctomycetales bacterium | reverse complement strand
GCCCAGCACCGCCGCCGCCGGCGCCCGCGGCGTGGTCGGCAGCTTGGCCACGCGCCACTCCCCCGGGCCGGCGGCGAGGACCGCGTCCGTGAAGGTGCCACCGGTGTCAACGCCGACGCGAGCGGAGGGCATGGCGGCAGAGAATAGCGGACCGCTCAGCCTTCCGCCTGTTCCCGCAGCCACTCCTCGGCGCGCAGGATGGCCGAGTTCTGGCCCGCCTGCGCCTCCTCCGGCACCACCTCGACCAGAACGTCGGGCTCGATGCCGCGGCCCTCGATCGGCTGACCGTTCAGGCCGCCGCGGCTGCGGGTGGAGAACTTGATCGTGGCGATGCCGCTGGGGAAGCTCCAGTCGCGCTTGGAGGAGGAGGAACCGGCGGTCGGCAGGCCGAACAGCCGCGCCTGCTTGCGGTTGACGAAGTCCCGCGCCAGCGTCTCGCCGGCCGAGATGCAGCCGGCGTCGAGGATCACCGCGACGGGGCCGGTCACAGCCTCGACCTGGGCCAGCAGCTCGCTGCCGTAGCCGCCGCCCGAGTTGCCGCGCAGGTCGACGACCCAGCCCGAGGCGTCGGCGTACTCGGCCAGCGCCTTGGCGATGCCGTCCGGCAGGCTGGAGTCGACCCTACGCAGGTAGAGGTAGCCGAAGCCGCTCTCGAGGCGCGTGAACCAGACCGACTTGCCGCCCTGCACCAATCCCTCCGGCATGTGGTAGCTGCGCGGCCATCCGGACACCTCCTGGCGCGCCGAGACCGTGACCTTCTTCTTCTTGCGACCGTCCTGGATCGTCAACACGTGCTTGTCGCCGCGCTCGCCGCGCAGCGGGATGCGGTACTCGAACAGCCGCGCGCGCTGGCGGGTGGAGAAGGAGCCCCCGGCGGCCCAGGCCTCCTCCGCGCGCGCCTCGAGGAACTTGCGCGCATCCTTGCCGTCGATCTGCAGCACCACGGCACCGGTCGGCAGCGAGCCCGCCCCCTGGCCCTCTGGCGGGTGCATGACCACCACCCGGCCCTCGGTCGCAGGCAGGAAGGAGACGCCCGGATACCACTCCGGCTCGCGCGGCGGCAGCTCCACCGCGCACTCGGTGAAGCGCATGTGGCCGTCGCGCAGGCAGGCGATGCCCTCGCCGACCAGCTCGATGAACTCGACGTCCGACTTGCACTTCTTCGCCGCCTTCTCGAGCCGCTTGGCGGTCGCCTTCCAGTCCTTGCGGAGGTCCTTGAGGTCGAAGAAGGGATAGCTCTTCTGCACCTCGTCGAGGAAGGCCTCCATGTCGGAGCGGTAGTGCTTCTTGTACTCCGCCTGGGCGGGGAGCGGGGCGGCGAGAAAGAGGAGTGTGGCGAGCAGAACCAGGCGAGTGCGAGCAATCGAACGCATGAGACCGCTAGCTTAACGGGCGCACTCGCTGCCTGGAGACGATGGACGCCGCAATGACCGCCACGGTGCTGAACGAAGACCGCCGCCGGTCGGAACGACCGGTTGCAGAAGACGGAGGTGCCCCTCGGTTACGGAGTAATGAAGAACGCCACGTCACTTGGCGGCAATCCGCGCCCGCCGGGGTTCACCCAGCCTTGGGTGAGGATGGGGATCCCAGGTGGCAGCGAGACCGGGATCCTGATCGGGGCAGTCGAAGCCTCTCCCGAAGGGAGGACCGGGGCCGACAAGCGCGCCACGCCAGCAGCGGACAGGCTCGCCGAGAGCAGGCGAGAGGGACCGAGCTCTAGCCGCAGCAAGGGGTTCTCTGGATGAGTCGAGGATCCGTCGATATTGGAGAGGGCCCAGCGAGCGGTCTTGCCGATCAGGTTGGAGGGCACGCCACGGAGGTGCAATACGAGATCCCGACCATTCAGACTCGCATCGGCGAAGGGAACCCGGATTCCCTGGACGTACATGCGGCTCTGATTGCCCGATCCATCATGGAGGCGCCAAACGCTCTGGAAGCTGCCGTGCGACACCACCGAAACCGGGTTGTAGGCGCCACCGCTGCTCCCCTCATAACCCGGCGGGAACTCCCCCAGCGGGATGCCGCCAATCCAGGTGCCGCCACGGTCGGTCGAGAGGTGGAGCACTGGCCGGATCCGGCTCGACGACAAGTAGCTGCGGTCGTGGCCGAGGACGGCGACCACGGGCCCCTCCACCAAGCAGTCTCGGGCGCCGAAGCTCGCAGCTCCGAAGGGCCCAGGGGCCAAGCTCACCGACGGCATGAAGTTGACACCGCCGTCGTGCGAGACACGGACCTTGCCGACGCTGCCGATCCCGACCTGGACCTCCACCCACGAGACGGCAAGGACCTCGCCGGCAATCGGGTCCACTCCGACGCGCACCCCGTTCAGCCAGTCGCTTCCTGGCGGCGGACCCGCGAGCAGCGCCTCCGGCTCCCAGGTCGCGCCCCGGTCCAACGAGCGGCGTTGGATGAGCCGGTAATCGGTGTAGGGCACCCCGTTCCGCGAGGACTCGATCCAAAAAGCCTGAACCTGGTCGCCGAACACGGCGAGCTGCCCGTAATACGGGTCGCCTGCGAGCCCAGGGTCGAGATCGATACGCTGGTCCTGCCACGGTCCGCCCTGATGAGAAACGGCGACGTAGACGTCCCGCTGGTGGACGGTCGCGGCCGGCGATCGGAAGTGGAGGGCATAGGCGGAACCGTCGTGGACTTCCAGGTCGAAGATCGCGTCGACGGACTTGCCAAGGCCACCGGGTATCCCGGAGCGGCGACCCCAGGACACCCCGTTGTCTCTGCTCCACCGGAACACCGGCTCCGCGGAGCTGGCGGGGGCGGATGGCGTTACCCAGTCGTAACGGATCACGACGTCATCGCCCTGGGCGGCGATCGAGGTGCCGTGGCCGCTGTTGACCTGGTCGGGGAAGACCTTGGATGTCCAGGTCGACCCGTTGTCGTCGCTGCGGTAGTAACACGCCCGCCATCCTGTACCCGGCACCTCGGCCAGGAAGAGGAGGTGAAGGACGCCATTGGAGGCGACGCAGCTCGGGTAGGAAACCCATTTGGCCCCCCAATTCGTCAAGTTCTGGCCCGGGCCCCAAGTCACGCCGTGGTCGTTGGAGACGTTCACGACGACGTCGTGGGATCCCAGAGGGGACTTGTTCCCGTAGAAGACCGCTCGCAGGGGGCCCTCCCCGCAGGTCATCAAGGTCTCCCGGGGGTCAGAAAAGGCCTGATCGAGCCAGACAGGGTCGCGCGGCTGCTGGGCAGTTGCAGCGGCGAGGACGGAGAAGGCGAGTTGAAGGAACATAGGAGTCGATCCCGTGCAATCCACATACCACGGTCCGATGCGTGAAGCAGCCGGCGAAGCTCCACTCTCGGTCGCCAGCCGGTCGGCTCAGCCCGCCTCTTCCAACACCACCTTCACCCCGACCTCGCGGCGCTCGCGCAGCAGGGTGAGCTCCACCTCATCGCCGGGCTGGAAGGCGCCGAGGGCGTTGCGCAGGTCCTGCTGGCTGCGCACGCGCTGACGGCCGACCGCCAGGATCACGTCACCGAGCAGGGTGCGGCCGTCGGCGGTCTCGCGCAGCTGGCGCAGTCCGGCGGCCTCGGCCGGGCCGCCGGCGACGACCTCGGACACCACCACGCCCTCGATGCGGTTGGCGCGGGCGATCTGGTCGTCGAGCATGGTGATGCCGATCACCGCCCGCGGCGGCTGGCCGGTGCGGATGATCTCGGGCACCACCCGGTTCACGGCGTCGACCGGAACCGCGAAGCTGATGCCGCCGCTGTGGCCGGTGTCGCTCTTGATCGCGGTGTTGACCCCGATCAGCCGGCCGGCGCTGTCGAGCAGCGGGCCGCCGGAATTGCCCGGGTTGATCGCGGCGTCGGTCTGGATCACGCCGCGGATCGGGTTGCCGGCGACGCCCAGGATCTCGCGGCCGAGGCCCGAGATGACCCCGGTGGTCAGGGTGTGGTCGAGGCCGAAGGGGTTGCCGATCGCGAACACCTTCTGCCCCACCACCAGGCCGGCGCTGTCGCCGAGCGGCAGCACCGGCAGGCTGCCGGCGCCGTCGATCTTGAGCACCGCCAGATCGGCCGAGGGGTCGGTCCCGACCAGGCGCGCGGCGAATTCCCGGCCGTCGGCGAAGCTGACGTAGGCCGAGTCGGCGCCCCGGATGACGTGGAAGTTGGTGACCAGGTAGCCGCGCTCGTCCCAGACGAAGCCGCTGCCCTCCCCCTGCTCGGTCTCGACCACGCGTCGGCTCCAAGGGTTGCGGCGCAGCTCGGTGGTGCGGATGTTCACCACCGCCGGCGCCGCCGCCTGGAACAGCTGGATGGTGGTTCGCTCGTCCTGGGCCAGCTCGCCGCGGGCGCTCACCACGCGCGGCTCGGCGGCGGGGTCGGTCAGCGGCAGCCCGCCGAACAAGCCCGACTGCCAGCCCGCCACCACGGCCAGGACCAGCGCGGCGAAGGCCAGCAACAGCGGCAGGCGGGAGGGCTGCGGGGCGGACGGACGGGAGCGGGAATCCAACACGGGCGGAGTCTACGGGCCATCCGCCGGCGATGTTGGCCGCTCCGCCCGCGTGGCCCGAACCGCCCCTACCGGGTCGAGAAGGCCGAGAACTCCTCGATCCGCGCCGCCTCCGCGCCGGCGGTCCACAGGTTCAGGCGGATCCGCTGGAGCTCCTGCGGCCGGATCGGGTGGATGCGCCGGTTGCCGATGCAGCTGCCGACGCCGAGCTTCTCCCACACGCCGTCGCGGCGCTGACCGTCGAGGCCGTAGCGCCGCACCCGATGGCCGTCCTCGATGCGCTCGCGCAGCTGGATGCGATCGACCACCACCGGCCCCGGCAGGGCCAGGTCCATGCGCCGCCGCTCGCCGGAGGTGCTGGCCAGGGGGGTGCCGTAGCGCTGCCGGATGGCCTCGCCCCACTCGATGCAGCGGCCGGTGTCGAGCTCCGGCACGCGCCCGTGCGGGTCGGGGGTCAGGCCCATGATCAGGGTGGAGTTGCGCCCGACCGAGTTCTCGTACATCTCGATCAGCTGCGGCAGCGGGTAGACGTGCGCTTCGTCCTCGGGCTCCCAGAACCACTCGTGGCGGCCGTTCCAGCCGCGCAGCGGGGCGTCGCTCATGGCCGGGCACCAGGCCTCGCCCTCGGGGTCGCCGTGGCGCAGCATCTCGTAGTCGGGCGGGCCGGTGCGGGCGCGCTTCGGGTCGACGGTCGCCCAACAGGGGTAGGGCACGGTGCCGGACTCGCTGCCGCCCCAGCGCGCGTCGCGGCGCTCGTCGGAGTGGTAGTAGAGGATGCCCGGCTGGTGCTCCTCGAAGATCGGCAGCACGTCGGGGCCGCCCTCGTCGGGCGCCAGGATGCCGCCGTCGAACCAGATCTCGAACAGCTCGCCGTAGCGGGTGGCGAGCTCCTCGCACTCCGCCTCGATCAAGCTCCGGTACTCGTCCTGGCTGAGCGGCGAACGCTCGGTGACCCGGTGGTCGTAGACCGCGAGCTGGGCGTTCCAGCGCGCGCCGTGGTAGATGCCCGGCGCCACGCCGTGACGCCGCGCCGCCTCGACGAAGTCGCGCACGATGTCGGCCTCGCCGTCCCCCCACTTCAGCAGCTTCATGCAGTACGGGTTGGCGTCGGACTGCCACAGCCGGAAGCCGGTCTCGTGGCAGGCGGTCAGCAGGGCGAAGCGCGCCCCCATGCCCTTCACCGAGCGGAACCACTGGTCGATGTCGTAGCGATCGGGCGCGAACAGCTGCGGGTCGAGCGGTTCGGCCTTGCGGTTGGCGGCCTGGGAATAGCGCTCGCCGTCGAAGACGTGCAGGTCCCAGTGGAAGACCACCCCGAGCTCGGCCCGCTGCCAGGCGAGCTGGGCCGGAGTGGGTCGAGGTAGCTCCGAGCCGAGACCGCCCGGGGGCCGCGCAGCGAAGGCGAAACCGGGTCGGAAGCTGGCGAGGCCGGCCAGGGCGGCGGCGCCTCGGCTCAAGAACTGTCGTCGGTTCCAGGCGGTCATCGTCATGGGGTGGGAAGGGGCTCTAGCGGACCGGCGCCAGGCGGATCCGGATCAGGTGCTCCCCGAGCACGGTCGGCAGCTCGATGCGCGCGCCGGCGACGTACTCGCTCCAGTCGTTGCCGGAGAAGTCGACGATCTCGACCACGCGGACCCCGGCCGGCAGCTCCAGCCGCAGCGGCTCGCGCGCCGGCCAATCCACGATCACCTCGGCGAGGGCGCCGTCGAGCCAGCTCAACTGCAGCTCGAGGCCCCCGCGGGCGCGCAGGCCGCGCACCGATCCGGTCGGCCAGCCAGGCGGCAGGGCCGGCAGCAGCCGGATGAGCTGCCCGGCCTCGACGCCCTCGCTGGCGACCCGCTCATGGCTCTGGACCAGGGCCTCGGCCACGCCGGCGGTGCCGCCGAAGTTGCCGTCGATCTGGAACGGCGGGTGGTTGTCGAACAGGTTGGGGTGGGTCGACTTGATCAGCAGGGCGCGCAGGTTGGCTTCGACCTCGGCGCCCTCGAACAGCCGCGCCCAGAAGTTGATCATCCAGGCGCGCGACCAGCCGGTGTGGCCGCCGCCATGAGCGAGGCGGTACTCCAGCGAGGCGCGGGCCGCGTCGACCAGCTCCGGCGTGGCCTCGCGGGTGAACTGCCGCCCCGGGTGCAGGCCGTAGAGGTGCGACATGTGGCGGTGGCCGGGTTCGGCCTCGCCGTAGGGCTGGGCCCACTCCAGCAGGCGGCCGTCCTCGCCGATCTGCGGGCCGAGCAGGCGACCGCGGGCTTCGCGCACCGCCGCCACCACCGGGTCGTCCCAGGCGCGCAGCACCTCGGCCGCCTCGAGCAGGTTGGTGAACAGGTCCCAGATCACCTGCTGGTCCATCGCCGACCCCATCGAGGTGTCGGCGCGCTGGCCGTCCGCGGTGAGGAAGGTGTTCTCCGGGCTGGAGGACGGCCCCGACACCAGCTTGCCGGTGGCCGGGTCCTCGGCCAGGTAGGCCAGGAAGAACTCGGCCGAGCCGCGCATCGCCGGCCAGGCGCGCTCGCGCAGGAAGGCCTCGTCGCCGGTATAGAGGTAGTGCTCCCAGGCGTGGCGCGTGCACCAGGCGCCGCCCACCGGCCACAGCCCCCACACGGTGCGGCCGATCGGCACGCTGAACCACCAGGCGTCGGTGGTGTGATGGGCCACCCAGCCGGGCGCGCCGTACAGCTTCTCGGCGGTCACCGCGCCGCGGCGCTGGATGCCGTCGAGCATCTCGAAGAAGGGCAGGTGGAACTCGGCCAGGTTGGTGACCTCGGCCGGCCAGTAGTTCATCTGCAGGTTGATGTTGATATGGTAATCGGCGTTCCACGGCGCCGCGATGTGCTCGTTCCAGAGTCCCTGCAGGTTGGCCGGCAGGGTGCCCGGCCGCGAGGAGGCGATCAGCAGGTAGCGGCCGAAGTGGAAGTAGAGCGCCTCCAGGGTGGGGTCGGCGCCGCCCTCGGCGTAGGCCCGCAGGCGTTGGTCGGTCGGCAGGGCGGCCGCCTCTCCCGCCGGCAGCGCCAGCTCGCAGCGCTCGTAGGGCTTGCGGTGGGCCTCGGCCGCCCGCGCGCGCATGGCGGCGGCGTCCTTGTTCCAGACCGCGAGGGCGGCGTCGGCCTCGGCGGCGGCCATCGGCTGCTCCTCGCCGCGGTAGTCGGTGCGCGCGGCGAGCACGATGCGCAGCTCGTCGGCGCGGTCGACGTGGAGCCCGTGGGTGGGGTGCGGCAAGGGATGCACCGTGCCCCCCACCGGATGGAGGTCGGCCGCCACCGCGAAGCGGACGCCGGCGTGCTCGCCGTTGACCGCGCGGCCGTGCATGCGGATGCGCCGGGCCTCGAAGTCGGCCTCGATCCCCCCCTCCGGCAGCTCGGCCCGCCCGAGCTCCACGTCCAGGCTGATCGCCCCCGGCTGGTCGGCGCTCAGGTGCACGACCAGCACCTGGTCCACCGCCGAGGCGTAGACCTCGCGGGTGAAGTTGACCCCGCCAGAGCTCCAGCGGGTCGTCGTGACCCCGGTCGCCAGGTCCAAGGACCGGGCATACCCGTCGGCCCGGGCCGGCGGCGGCATCGACAAGCGCAGCTCCCCCAGGGTCTGGTGGCTGCGGATCACCCGCTCGCTCATGAACTCCTCCTGCATGAGCCGCTGCCCCTCCTGCACCTTGCCGGCGAAGAACAGCTCCCGCGCCGCCGCCAGCTCCTCGGGGCCACCCCCCGCCTCCCGCTCCATCGGCGCCCCCGCCCACACCGAGTCCTCGTTCAGCTGGATGAGCTCCTCCTCCACCCCGCCGAAGACCATCGCCCCCAGCCGCCCGTTGCCGATCGGCAGCGCTTCGGTCCACTTCGAGGCCGGCCGCGAGTACCACAGCAGGTGCGAACCGTCGCCCGCCGCCGGATGCGACTCCGCCCCGACCAGGATCGGGCTGCGCTTCCCGATCGGCGCTCGGTCCCCGCTCGCTCCGCGGAGGATCCTGAGGAGCACGGCCGGATCGTCCGAGCCATATGAGTTCATGACCAAGGCTTCGCGGTCGATCTCGTCTCCTGGATGGAGCAGCCAGGTCCCGCCCAGCTTCAGCTGCCCATCCGGCCCTCGCAACACCGGCTCCTGGTCCCCGAAGCCGCCGTTGCCGCCCGAATCGTGGACTCGGATCGCCAGGATCTGATCCCTCCCTGGAATGTGATCGGCCGGGACCACGATGGAATATGCCCGCGGCGCATTCCAGGCCGACTGGGCCTCCGGCGGCATGCCGCCGGTCGAACCGATCAGCCGCCCATTCCAATACGTCTCATCCGCGTCGTCCAAGGTGCCCAGCTCCAAGACGAGCTCCTCCCCCGCCCACTCGCGCGGGAAGGCGACCTCCGCCCAATACCAGGCGAAGCCATCCAGCCCGGCGAAGGGAGCCCCTCCCTCCGGATCCCGGTGCCCTTCCCACCGGCCCGGCACCGCCACCGGACGCCACCCGTCGACCTGCCCGAGGTCACCCTCGACGCCAACTTCCTGCACCAAACACCACCCAAGAACCGCGGCCAGCAAC
>CAZXTO010000129.1:0-8988 GCA_964643675.1 uncultured Planctomycetales bacterium | reverse complement strand
CTCGAGCTCGAGGACCTGGCGATCGAGATCCCCGAGCCGCCGGCCCGGGTCGAGATCCCGCGGCTGCAACTCGACGGCAGCCTGAGCCAGGGCATGGCGGTCGAGCTCGACCTGGCCTCGGGGCCGGTCGAGCTCAGCCTCGACGGCTGGCTGCGGCGGCTGGGCCGCGCGCAGCTCGAGCTGCGCTCGGAGGGCGAGGCCGCCGGCCCGCTGGAGGTCGGCCCCGAGCTGGTGGCCTGGATCGAAGGCCTCGACGGCACCACCGCCGACGTCTTCCAGGCCCTCGAGCTGCGCGGCGCGGTGCCGGCGCGGGTGGCGCTCGACTGGCGCAGCGGTGAGCTCCCTGCCCCGGTGGCGCACTCCGCCTTCACCGGCGTGGGTGCGACCTACCGCGGCTTCCTCGAAGCCGACGGCGACCAGCCCTCCTTCCCCTACCCCGCCACCGACATGCGCGGCGACTTCGTCGCCGCCGGCCCGCGCTTCCTGATGCGGGCGGCCGGCCGCGCCGGCGACGGTTCGATCGGCGGCTGGGGCACGGTCCGGGTCGGGCCCGGCCAGGCCGAGCTGATGGTCGACCTGCAAGGCACCGCGCTGCCGGTCGACGCCCGCGTCACCAGCGCCGTCAGCGGCACCCCCGAGATCTCGACCGTGTGGCGCGAGCTCGGCGGTCCGCGCGGCGGCAGCGCCGACTTCGAGCTGCTGCTCCGGCGCCGCTTCGGTGAGGAGCTGGTCGGCCTGCGGCTGGAGGCCCTCGCCGGCGGCACCGTGGTGCGCCCGGCCTTCCTGCCGGTCGAGGCGGAGGCCGAGGAGGTGCGCATCGAGTGGACGCCCGGCCGGGCCCGCTTCCGCGGCCAGGCGCGCGCGCTCGGAGGCAGGGTGCAGCTCGAGGGCGAGATCCAGTCGGTCGCTGGAGACGGCCTGCCGGCGGCGCAGGTCACCGCCCACAGCCTGGAGCCGCTCTCCCCGAGCGCGCCGGAGCGGCGGGTGCTGGAGAGCTTCCTGCAGCTGCCCGAGGGCTTCGCCGACTTCGAGCTGGACGGCCCCAGCAGCCTGACCGGCAGCTTCCGCCGCAGCGGCGCCGGCGAGCTCCATGCCCTGCTCGAGTGGTCCGGCGACGGCGCCGAGCTGCACTGGCTGCCGAGCGACTCGCGGTGGCAGGCGCTGCGCGGCGACGCCGCCATCGTGCGCAGCGGCAGCTCCACGATGGTCGCCGCGCCGCTGCTGCAGAGCGGCTGGTGCGGCGGCGTGCTCGAGGTCTCGGGCGCGCTCACCGCCGACGTCCCCGGCGCGCCGGCCGACCGCGCCTTGCTGCACGGCGCCGGCGTCGGCCTCAGCCCCGACTCGCAACGCTTCGCGCGCCGCCTGGCGGGACTGGAGGAGGAGCCGCGCCTGGCGTGGAGCGGGCTCATGGACTTCGGGATCGAGCTGGACCCGCTGCAGCCGGCCAGCAACCGCGGCTGGCTGCGGCTGGATCCGGTCGAGGCGATCGAGACCGGGGTCGAGGACCCGCACGGGATCGAGGTGCGCGGCAGCCTGCAGGTCGAGGACACCCGCTTCGTCGACGGCCAGCTGCACGCGGTGACGCCGGCCGGCGCCTTCGAGGCCAGCCGCATCACGGTCGCCCGCGGCGAGCAGGGCACGCGCGTCGGGGCCTTGCTCGACTCGGCTGGAATCGAGCTCGGCGAGCGCTTCGCGGCCCTGCTCAGCCCCGAGGCCTGGGCCGCCTTCCAGCGCGTCGGCCTGCGCGGTCGCGCCGGCGCCGACGGCCTGTGGCTGGACCTGCTGCTCGACGGCGACGAGCTCGAGTTCGGCCTGCGCGGCGGTCTGGTGCTCGAGGACATGAGCGTCGAGGGGCCGCCGCGCATGCGCCGCGGCTCGGGCGCGGTCGAGATCGAGGACTTCCGGTGGGCGGGCCCGAAGCAGGTCCGCGGCCGGCTCCGGCTGCGCGATGGCCGCGCCGAGGTGGCCGGCTTCGCGCTGCGCGAGGCCTCCTCGTTGATCACCCTCGGCACCGAGCAGGTCGCCTTCGAGGCCTTCGAAGCCCGGCTCCTGGGCGGCACGGTGCGCACCAGCGGGCCGGCGGCGGAAGGCATCGCGGAGCGCGGCCAGCTGGTCTTCGGCCTCACCGAGCAGGCGCCGATCTCCTTCCTGCTGTTCCTCGACGGCATCAGCCTGGCACAGGTGCGGGAGGAGCTGCAGCTGGGCGGCGACCTGGCCGGCAAGCTGCGCGGGCGCCTGCAGTTCCGGAGCGACACCCCGAGTCCGCTCGACTACACCGGCCGCGGCTGGCTCGAGGTCGAGGACGGGGTGCTCGGCACGGTGCCGGTGCTGGCCCAGATGTGGCGCGTGGCCGACCTGCGGCCGCCGATCTTCGACCACGGCCGGCTCGAGTTCCGGGCCAACGCCCAGAACAGCCGCGGCCGGGTCCGGGTCGACCGCTTCGAGCTGCATCACCCGCTGCTCGAGGTGCGCGGCAAGGGCTGGATCGGACTCGACTCATCCTTGAACTTGAAAGCCACCGTGCGGACTCTATCTTTCCTCACCCGGCTGCCGCTGATCCGGGACGTGGTCGACCTGCTGGTCGAGCAGGACGTCTACGGCCCCATGGAGCGCCCGCAGATCCGTCAACGCGCGCTGGGCAAGATGGCCAATCCGGTTCCGGAGCGGCTGCCCTTCCCGCTCTGGATCCCGACCCTGGAGCGCGCCGACTGGCGCCTCTCCCCGGCCTTCCCGGCCGCCCACGAAGCCGAACCCGAGGACTTGGACTGATGCTGCACGCGGTGATCATGGCCGGTGGATCCGGCACCCGATTCTGGCCCGAGAGCCGCGCCGCCCGGCCCAAGCAGCTGCTGCCGATCCTGGGCGGGCGGCCGATGGTCACCGAGACCGCCCTGCGCCTGCCGCCGCTGGTGCCGCCGGAGCGCACCTGGGTGGTGACCAACCGCCTGCAGGCCGAAGGCGTGCGCGCCGCCTGCCCGGAGCTGCCGGCCGGGAACGTGCTGGTCGAGCCCTGCGCCCGCAACACCGCCGCCTGCGTCGGCCTGGCCGCGGTCGCGCTTCGCGCCCAGGACCCGGACGCGGTGATGGTGGTGCTGGCCGCCGACCACCTGATCTCGCCGCTCGACGAGTTCCAGCGCGCGCTGCGGGCCGCCGCCGCGGCCGCCGCCGAGCCCGGCGCCCTGGTCACCTTCGGCATCCCGCCGCGCTACCCGGCCACCGGCTACGGCTACATCCGGCGCGGCCAGGAGCTGCGCCGGCACGAGGGCCTGAGCTGCAGCGCGGTCGACGCCTTCGTCGAGAAGCCCGACCTGCCGCGCGCCGAGCAATTCCTCGAGCACGGCGGCTACCTGTGGAACAGCGGCATGTTCGCCTGGCGCGCCGACACCCTGCTGGAGGCCATCGACCGCCACATGCCGGCCCTCGGCGCCGGCCTGGCCGAGCTGGCGGCCACGGCGGGCGGCGCCGACTTCGACGCCTGCCTCGAGCGGCTCTACCCCGGCTTCGAGTCGGTGGCGGTGGACGTCGGCATCATGGAGCAGGCCGACGGCGCGGTGGTGCTCGAGACCCCCTTCCACTGGAGCGACATCGGCAGCTGGAAGGCGGTCTACGACGAACTCGACCGCGACGATCAGGGCAACGCCGCCGTGTTCCCGGCCGGCGGCCGCCTGCTGGCCCAGGACGCCAGCGGGGTGCTGGCCTACTCCTCCGAGCCGCAGACCATCGCCGTGCTGGGCTTGGAGGACGTGGTGGTCGTGCGCACCGGCGACGTGGTGCTGGTGGCCGCGCGAGACCGCGCCGAGGAGGTCAAGGCCTTCACCGACCGGCTGCAGGACGAAGGCGCGGCGGAGCTGCTGTGAAGGGGAGGGTGCTCGCGGTCGACTACGGCGCCAAGCGCACCGGCCTGGCGCTGTCCGACGAGATGCGGATCGTCGCCACCCCGCTCGAGCCGGTCATCAGCGCCAGCCTGGCCGAGACCGTGGCCGGCGTGATGGCGGTGGTCGAAGGCCAGAAGGTCGCCACCATCGTGATCGGCATGCCCTTCCTGCGCTCCGGTCTGGAGGGTTCGCAGTGCGCCAAGGTGCGGCTGTTCCTCTCGGCCCTGAAGGAGAAGCTGCCGACCGGCTGCGAGATCGTCGAGCGGGACGAGCGCTTCACCACCCACGAGGCGGAGCGGCTGCTGCGCCCGACCGGCAAGAAGCGCAAGCAGCTCAAGGCGCACATCGACTCCACCGCGGCCGTCGTGCTGCTGCGCGATTACCTCGCCGGCGACGCGGATCCCTTCTAAACTACCGCCGGAGCGTTGCCTGGACGGCCGCGTTCGGTCCTCGAGGCCGACCGAGGAAAGTCCGGACTCCGCAGGGCACGGTGGTGGCTAACGGCCACCGGGGGCAACCCCAGGGAAAGTGCCACAGAGAACAGACCGCCTAAGCGGCTTCGGCCGCCGGCAAGGGTGAAACGGCGAGGTAAGAGCTCACCGCGCGTCTGGTGACAGGCGCGGCAAGGTAAACCCCACCGGGAGAAAGCCCGAATAGGGAGGGGAGGCGCGGCCCGCGCTGTTCGAACCTCCGGGTAGGGCGTTGGAGGCCGCTGGCGACAGCGGCAGGAGAGAAATGGTCGTCACCCCTTCGGGGGACACAGGATCCGGCTTACACGGCAACGCTCCACCTGCCTCGGTCGACCGCCTCCTGCGGCATCGCTTTTGTTAGCCCCAAGGTTTTGCGCAACTTATCCACAATTCCCCCACAAGTTGGGGAATTCCGGTCGGCTTCGCTTGCGCCCCGGTCGTTCAATCGCTACAAAAACCGCAGGGATGGAATTCGTCTGGGTTGTACCGCGCGCCGAGCTTCTGAAGGAGCCGATCCACGGCCTGTTGCCGTTGGAGCCGGCCGAGCTCGAACACCGCTTCCTCGCTCCTGCGCGCGAGCGCGGCTTCTTCATGGAGCGACGCTACGCCGAGACGCACCCGGAGTACAAGCAGATCATCCCCTACGTCGCGGTCTGTCGCGATGACCAGGTCCTGGCCCTGACCCGCCTCGCCACCCAGGGCGAGAAGCGGCTCCACGGCCTGCGCAGCATCGGGGTGGGCGGCCACGTCAACCCCTGCGACGCCGAAGCCGACCGCTGTCTGTTCGAGGCCGCCTGCGAGCGGGAGCTGCACGAGGAGCTCGTGCTGCCCGGCGCCGCCGAGCTGGCCCTGACCCCGGTCGGCATCCTGAACGACGATCAAACCGAGGTCGGCGCGGTGCACCTGGGCGCCGTCTACCGGCTCGAAGCCGCGGCCCTCGAGGTCTCCATCCGGGAGACCACGGCCATGACCGGCACCTTCCAGCCCCTCGACCAACTCGAGGCCGAGTCCGCCCAGGACGGCGTCTTCGAGACCTGGTCCTCTCTCCTCCTTTCCTCCGGCGCCCTGCGCGCCGCGGGAAGCCTCGCCACCTGAATTCACCACTGAACCACACCGAGCTTCATGGTCCGTCGCGCTGACATCACCGAAGTCGACTTGCAGGACATGATCCTGCGCCTGCGCGAGGCGCGCAGCCAGCCGAACGTGCGCCTGGTCTTCAAGGACGGCCGCCACCTGGATGGAGCCATCACTTTCGTGGAACGGCTCGGCACCGGACGGCTGATCAACGTCGAAGACGAGTTCGCCGCCGATTTCAACATCTACGAACTCCAGCGGGTCGAGTTCTGATCGACTAGACGAAGGCGCTCACGCCGTCGTCCCGCACCCACGCCGAGAGGCGCAACCCGAATCGTCGGGCGCCGTCGACCGCCAAACTGGTCGGCGCCCCGATCCCGGCCAGGCCGCCGACCCCGGCCAGAGCCGCCTTCTGCACCAGCTCGAAGGAGAGTCGCCCGCTCACCAAGAGGACGGCGCGGCGTTCGAGCGGGTACTCGCCGGCCCGGAGCCGGGCCCCCAGCAGCTTGTCCACGGCGTTGTGGCGCCCGACGTCCTCGGCCACGTCGATCAGCTGCCCGTCCTCGGCCAGCAGGCCGACGCCGTGCACCCCGGCGGTCAGGCCATAGAGCGCCTGCCGCTCCCTCAGGGCCGCGAAGCCCGCGCGGAGCAGCTCCGCCGGCAGCTCGGCCCAGGGAGCCACCGGAGGGAGTTGCCGCTCCAGGGCCTCCAGGGTGCGGGTGCCGCAGAGGCCGCAGGAGGAGCCGATCATGCCGCTCCAGCGCCGGTCGGGCTCGACGGCGATGCCGGGGGCCAGGGCCACGTTCCAGACGTTGGCCTCGGCCCGGCCGGCGGGATCGCGGCAGGGTTCGACCGCCTGCAGGTCCTCCGGGCGGTCCAGGACCCCCTCGGCGGCGAGGAAGCCGGCGATCAGGTCGCGCTCCCGACCCGGAGAGCGCATCAGGACCGCCAGGGCCTGGCCGCGGACCCGCAATTCCAGCGGTTCCTCGACGGCGACGGCTTCGGCGGCGGTGGCCGGCGGGCCGGAGCCGACCGTGCGTCGGCGCTCCAGCTCCCGCCAGGCAGCGGGGTCCGGACTAGCGGAGGAAGGTCGCGTAATCGGCTTCGTCGAAACCGAGAATGGCCTTCTCGCCGCGAGCGAGCAGCGGCCGGCGGATCATGTCCGGGTTGGCCCGCAGGAGGTCGACGACCTCCTTCTTGGTCTTGAAGCTCGCGTTGGCGATATCGTGCTCCTTGTAACCCTTGGCCCGGGTGTTGAAGGCGTCCTTCGGCTCCTGGGCGTCGACGGCCTTCTCCAGCAGCTTCTTGGCCGGAGGGCTCTTGAGGATGTCGACCGCCTCGAAGTTGACACTCTTCTTCTCGAGATAGCCAACCGCCTTCTGGCAGGTCTTGCAGGAGGACTTGATGTAGAGCTTGACGGCGCTCATTTCGTTCTCTCTATGCCAGTTCTCGGGCCGGGGATGCCCGGTGCTTCAAGCAACGAGCTCCACCGAAGGGGTGGAGCCGGCTGCTCTGGCCGGGCAGTCTACCCGAAGAGGCGCACCTTTCCAACCCCTAACGGGGCGCAGAAGGCCCTTCAAGTGGATCTTAAGTACTTTGTGAGGATCGCTTTAGATCACTCTTCAGGGTCCCCGGCGGGCTCCGCGGAACTCCGGAAGAGTTCCTGCAGCAAGCGCACCAGGTTGGCGGCGAAGGTGCTCCGCACGACGACCTGGACCCCAAGACCTTGGGCCTGGTCGATCAACTCCGTCAAGTTGTGGGAGCAGTAGCCCAGGATCTGCAGGCCGGCGGTGCGGGAGTCCGCGCGCACGGCGCGGAGCAGGGCCGGGACGTCGATCGCGTCCAATTCCAGGTCGACGACGACCTCGGCATCTGGCGCGACGGCCAGCTGCTCCAGGACGTCCTCGTTCCAGCTCGGCACCAGGGGCTCCTTCTCCAGGGCGCGCACGGCGGCGTCGACCTTGGTGAGAAAGAAGTCCTCGTGGATGAGCAGGTGGACGGGACGGATAGGGTGATCCAGTTCTTCCGGCAAGGCGCGGCCTCCGGAGGCCCCGTTGGTCCTAAAATCGGCTGTTCCATGTCCGTTCACGCCTCCAAACAAGAAATATTCTCCCCCGCTCCGGACGCCTCCTACCCGCCGAGCGCCCACTTCGTGGCCGGGGACTGGTGCGAAGCCGAGCAGGGCGGCCGGATCGACTCGATCGACCCCGCCACCGAGCAGGTCCACGCCCAGCTGGCGGCGGGCAGCGCGGCGGACCTGGACCGGGCCGTCGCGGCGGCCCAGGAGGCCTTTGCGAACCCGAAGTGGCGTCGCATGGTTCCTGCGAAGCGCGCGAAGATCTTGTGGCGGATGGCGGAGCTGATCGACGAGCACCGGGCCAACCTGGCCCTGCTCGAGAGCCTCGACACCGGCAAGACCGCCTTCGACGCCGGCAAGATCGAGATCCCGATGGTGGCCGAGATCTTCCGCTACTACGCCGGCTGGGTGACCAAGCTCGAGGGCGGGGTGGTGCCGCTGCCGGGCAACGCCATGGGGCTGAGCCTGCGCGAGCCGGTCGGGGTCTGCGGCCTGATCACCCCCTGGAACTTCCCGCTGCTGCTGGCGGCGTGGAAGATCGCGCCGGCCCTGGCCTGCGGCAACGCGGTGGTCATCAAGCCCAGCGAGCTGACCTCGCTCACCACCCTCTGGCTGGCCAAGCTGGGAGCGGAGGCCGGGCTGCCGCCGGGTGCGCTCAACGTGGTCACCGGCGACGGCGAGAGCGTCGGCGCGCCGATGGTCGAGCACCCGGGCATCGACAAGATCAGCTTCACCGGCTCGACCGCGGTCGGCAAGTCGGTCCAGCGCGGGGCCGCCGAGACCCTGAAGCGGGTCACCCTGGAGCTGGGCGGCAAGTCCCCCAACATCGTCTTCGCCGACGCCGACCTGAAGGCCGCCACCCGCGGCGCCATCGGCGGCATCTTCTACAACAAGGGCGAGGTGTGCGCGGCCGGTTCGCGGGTGCTGGTGCAGCACGAGGTGTACGAGGACTTCGTCGGCGGCCTGAAGGCCATCGCCGAGAAGACCACCGTCGGCCCGCCGCGGGCCGAAGGCACCCGGATGGGGCCGGTCTGCAACGCCGCCCAGTTCGACAAGGTGCGGGGCTACATCCAGCGCGGGCAGGAAGAGGGCGCCCGGCTCGTGGCCGGCGGCCGCGACCTCCGCGACGAGGTCGGCGGCGGCAAGGGTTACTACGTCGAGCCGACCGTCTTCGCCGACGTCGACCCGGCGGCGACGATCGCCCAGGAGGAGATCTTCGGCCCGGTGCTGTCGGTGATCCCCTTCGACACTCCCGAACAGGCGCTCGAGATCGCCCACCAGACCCGCTACGGCCTGGCCGCCGGGGTCTGGACTCGCGACATCGGCCGCGGCCTGAGCTTCGCCCGCGAGCTGCGCGCCGGCACCGTGTGGGTCAACGCCTACAACCTGTACGACCCGTCGCTGGCCTTCGGCGGCTTCGGTGACTCCGGCTTCGGCCGCGACCTCGGCCGCGCCGCGCTGGACAGCTACACCGAGCCCAAGTCGGTCTGGC
>CAZXTO010000128.1:0-9013 GCA_964643675.1 uncultured Planctomycetales bacterium | reverse complement strand
GTGGTCGCCCGCGCGCGCCCGCGGCTGGGCGGTGGCCGCCCTCGCCGAACGGCAGGGCGCGGTCACGCCCTCCACCGACCGCCTCGAGCTGACGGTGCGCATCGACGACGGCGAGGAGCAGGTGTTCGAACTCGGCCCCGATCGCGATCACGTCGAATTGGCGCGGCTCCTGCCCGCGGGCCGGAGCGCGGCCAAGGTCCAGCTGGGGGTGCGCGGCCGCGGCCGCCTGCACTACAGCGCCGTGCTGCACGGGTTCACGACCCAGCTCGGCGAGCGCAAGGAGCGTGAGTTCTCGCTCACCCGTCACGACTACCTGGCGGCGCCGCCGCGCTATCGCGGCCGCGAGCTGCCGACCGGCTTCTCGGTCCTGAACAACCGCCGCACGCGCTGGACGAACCGGCTCAGCGAGCTGCCGCAGGGCGGTCAGGCGCGGGTGTTGGTCGAGTACTACCGCGGCATCACCACCGGCGAGCCGGCGGAGGAGCGCGACTTCCTGGTGCTCGAGGTGCCGGTGCCGGCCGGCGCGCGCGTGCTCGACGGCAGCGTCAGCGGCAACTTCCAGAGCTGGGAGCAGCGCGAGGGCGTGCTGGTGGTGCAGGTCGGGCCGCACGGCGGCACCGGCCGGCTCCAGTTCGGCCTGGTCGGCGTCGTGCCTGGCGACTACCGGGTGCTGCCGGCGGCGCTGCGCAGCGCCTACGAACCCGGACTGCTGGCGCTGTCCAAGCCCGGTGAGCTGAAGGTGATCGAGCGCGGCGCCGCCACCGCGGACGAGTACCGCGCCACGCCCGACGAGCTGTTCCACCTCGGCAAGGCGCGCTACGAGAACGACGACCCCGCCGGCGCCTGGGAGGCCCTGCACGGCCTCTACCAGGAGTTCGGCGAGGAGCTGCGCAGCGACCGCCTGCGCGAGGCGGCCACGATCCTGTTGTGGCTGGCGGTGGACCGCGGCGAGGCGCCGTCGATCGTGCGCTACTTCGAGGTGCTGAAGGAGAAGGACCCGGAGCTGACGGTCAGCTTCGAGCGCGTGCTGGCGATCGGCCGCGCCTACCGCGAGCTCGAGGAGTACGAGCGCGCGCTGCTGATCTTCCGCGCGGTGGTCGAGGAGACCTTCGGCAAGGACCTGAAGGTGGCGGGCGCGCTCGAGGAGAACGGCCAGACGGTCGAGGCCTTCGCGGTGCTCGAGCGCCTATGGTCGGAGTACCCCGACCTGCCGGTGGTGGTCGAGGCCGAGCTCACCCTGTCGGACAAGCTGCTGACGATGGCGCCGCGCGCGCGTCACGACCAGAGCCTGAAGCGCGCCGGCCTCGGCCGGACCCAGCTCAGCCTGCGCGGCATCGGCGTGCTGCGGCTGTTCCTGAGCCTCTACGCCGACGACCCGCTGGCGGCCGACGCCGGCCTCAACCTGGTCAGCGCCTTCCTCGGTCTGGAGGACTTCGAGACCGCCTCGGCGCTGGCCGGCGAGCTCGCCGGGCGCTTCACCGAACCGGAATTCGCCGACGCCTTCCTCTACACCCGCGCGGTGGCCGAGTGGTATCTCGGTCGCGAGGACGAGGCGGTGGCGCTGCTCGAAGGCATCGCCGCGGCCGAGTACCCGGGCCAGAACGGGGCGGTGCGGCCGTCGCCGAACCGCGACCTGGCGCTGTTCATCCTCGGCCAGATCCACCACGCGCGGCGCGACGTGGCGCGCGCGGCCGAGTACTACGAGCGGGTCGAGGAGCAGTTCCGTGACGCCCGCGAGACCCTGCTCGACTTCCGCGAGAAGCGCATCCGCCTGCCCGAGGTCACCAACGCGCGGCCGGGCGAGATGGTCGAGCTGGAGCTGGAGTTCCGCAACGTCAAGCAGGCCGACCTGCTGGTCTACGCGGTCGACCTGATGACGCTCTACCTGCGCGAGAAGGACCTCTCCCGGGTCACCGAGGTCAACCTGGCCGGCATCGCGCCCAAGCTGCGGCAGACCGTCGAGCTGGGAGAGGGCAGCGACCTGCTGCCGCGCGAGCGCAGCCTCGAGCTGGCCTTGGAGGAGCCGGGCGCCTACCTGGTGATCTGCCGCGGCGACGAGCTGCACGCCTCCGGCCTGGTGCTGGTCAGCGACCTCGAGCTGCGCGTGAAGGAGGACCCGCTGCAAGGCGCGCTGCGGGTGCAGGCGCTCGCGCGCGAGGACCAGCGCTTCCTGCGCGAGGTCGACGTGCGCGTGGTCGGCTCCGGCGACGGCGAATTCCGCAGCGGCGAGACCGACCCGCGGGGCATCTACGTGGCCGACGGCGTCAGCGGCACAGCCACCGTGATCGCGAAGATGGAAGGGGGGCACTACGCCTTCTTCCGCGGCGCCACCCCGCTCGGCCAGCTGGCCGAGGGACGCCCCGCCCAGCGGGCGCAGTTCCAGAGCCTCAACCTCGACGTGGTCGGCGACAACGGCGTCGAAGGCAGCTACCTGCAGAACGTGATCGAGTTCAACAACGACAACCAGGCCCAGCGCAGCGCCTGGTACAAGGAGCAGGTGAGCGCCGACCGCAAGGGCGTCCAGGTCAAGGCGGTGAAGTAGGCAGGGCGGCGAGCCGCCGGTCAGCGGCCCCTCCCGAGGCTGTCGCGCCTCGGGAGCGGGCGGAGAGCGAGCTGCGCCCGAATTGCCTAGACTCGGCTCACCCCTCGAGCCGGCTGGGTCGGCTCTCTACTCCCTGGAGGAATCCCATGCGATCTTTGCTCCTGACTGCCGCCTTCTGCTCCCTCGCCGCCGCCCTCGCCGCCCAGGCGCCGGTCGACGCCAACCACGCTGCCGGTCCCTCCGGCTCCCTCGCCCCCCACGGCGTTCCGGGCGCGGCGCCGCGCGCCGGCGCCTCGGACGACTTCGACCGCCCCAACAACACCAACATGGGGCCGGATTGGGCCGAGCTGACCGGCGACATGGTGATCGACAACAACCACGGCCGCGGCGACCTCTCGAGCGGCTGGAGCTACATGCTCCACAACAGCGCCAGCGGCGCGCCCGACTCCGAGACCATGTGGATCGACCTGCTGGCGCCCGGCGGCAGCTCGGGGCCGCACGTGGCCTTGATCGCCGGCGCGGACACCTTCTCCACCAGCTGGTTCTACACCAAGATCCAGGACAACGATGGGGACGGCCTCTACGACCGGATCTTCTTCTACAGCTCCGGCAACGGCGGCGGCTGGGGCACCCAGTACTACCAGGACCTGGCCACGCCGATCCTGAGCTCGCGGGTGTCGATGTACTTCACCAACGCCGGCGACACCCTCAACGTCGACTTCGACGACGACTTCGACGGCGTGGTCGACCAGCACCACGAGAACTCCGGCGCGCTGGGCGTGGCCACCGGCGGCACGATGTACGGCATCGGCACCTGGGCGATGGGCTCCTACGACAACTGGTCGGTCGGCGCGGGCGGCCCGGTGCTCGAGGTCCGCAACCTGGTGTCGGGCGCGAACGTGACCATCACCGTCTCGAACGCCTCCCCGGGCGGCCTGGTGCGCCACGGCTACTCGCTCTTCGGCGGCGGTCCGGTCGCGACCGCCTACGGCGACCTGCTGCTGAGCCCGCCTTACACCGAGCTGCCGGGCATGATCGCCGACGCCGCCGGCGTGGCCAGCTACTCCGCCCCGGTGCCTCCCGGCACGACCGGCATCGCGGTCTGGTTCCACGCCATGGACATGGGCACGCTGAGCTTCACCAACGGCGTGATGCAGAACATCGGCTAGGGGCGCTCCAGGAGGTGGCGCCGCCTCTCCGATCGAAGGACACGGCTGCGGCCGTGTCCTTCTTCCGTTCACCAGTCGAGGTGGATCCGGAGCATCCAGGTGTCGACCGCACCCTGGCCGGCCGCGTCGCCGCGCAGATAGCCGAGCTGCAGCTTGGTGCGTTCGGTCCAGTGCCAGTTCAAGGCCAGCGACCAGGTGTCGAGGCGGGCGCCGGCGCCGAGGTCGAGGTGGGAGGCGCGCGCCGCCAGCTCCCAGGCGCCGAGGCCGCGATCCAGCGGCGAGCGCGGCTTCACCCGCCCGAAGACCCCGTCCTCGCGCCGGTAATCGCGCGTCTCTCCGGTGAGCAGGTGGAGCAGCTGGAGGTAGGCGCCGCGCAGCACCGGCGAGGGGCCGGCGCCGCCGTCGATCCAGGTCTGGTAGGCCTCGGCCTGGAGCGAGCTCGGGCCGAACACCGCCGCCGCCTCCAGGCCGAGCTGTTCGATCCGCTCGGCGGCGTAGCTGGCGCTGACCAGCTTGGGCATCAGGTGGGCCTCGGCGCGCTGGCCGAAGGTGGCCCCGGCCGGGTCGGGTTGGCGATGGCTGAAGGAGGCGCCCAGGTGGATCAGGCGCTGGCCGTCTTGCTCGTCTTGGGGCAGCCAGGTGAGCCGGCCGGTCAGCGAGCGGTCGCGGGTGTCGGCCGAGTCGACCCCGAAGGCGTCGGAGTGGGTCTCGCTGAAGACGCCGACCGCCCAGGTGCCGCGGCCGCTGCCCCAGCCGTCGAACAGCATCAAGCCGGCGTCGCGGCCGGGCGCCAGCTCGTTGGCGGCGTTGCGTTCGAAGAAGGGGAAGACCGAGCTGCTGGTGCGGTTCTCGAGGCTGAAGGGCTGCTTGAAGTGGCCGAGGCGAAGGGTGCCGGCGCTGCTCAGCTCGGTCTGCAGGTAGACATCGCGGAACTCCGCGCCTGAGTCGCGCTTGAAGTCGGCGCTGGCGCGCCAGCCGAGGTGGCCGAAGGCGCGGCCTCGCAGGTCGAGGCGCGAGCGGCGCACCTCGCCGTCATCGGGGAAGTCGCCGACGGCGCGGGCCAGGGAGCGGTCGGCGTCGAGGCGGGCGAAGTCGAGCTGGAGCTTGCCGCGGACCTGCAGGCTCCAAGCGCCGTCATCGGTGGCGAATTCCAGGCCCGCTCGGTCGCCGTCGGCCGCCGCCGGCTGGACCTGCGCCGGCTCGTTCGCCGTCCGCGCGGCGGGAGCCGGTTCCTGCGGCGGCAGGACCGCCAGGAGAAGGAGCGCGGCGGCGCACATGGGAGGGAGATTGTAGGAGGGGGAGGCGCCGGCGAGAGCGGACTCGTCCCCACCCCCGGGCGGGCTTACCCTGAACCCATGACCATGCTCCGGCCGGTCGCGGCGCTGCTCCTCGCCGCTGTCTCCCTGCTCTCCGCTTGCGGAATGGAACGTCCCGAGTCGCTGCTCTTCGTTGCCCACCGCGGCGCCTCGGCGGACGCTCCCGAGAACACCCTGGCCGCCTTCGCGCTGGCCTGGAAGCAGGGCGCCGACGGCATCGAGGGCGACTTCCGCCTCACCGCCGACGGCGAGATGGTGTGCCTGCACGACGCCACCACCGAGCGCACCGGCCGCGGCGGCGGCGCGCCGTTGGTGGTCGCCGACTCCAGCCTCGCCCAGCTGCGCCAGCTCGAGTACGGCAGTTGGAAGGGGCCCGGCTGGGCCGGCGAAGCGGCGCCGACCCTGCTCGAGGTGCTGCGCACCGTGCCGCGTCACGGCCGCATCTACGTCGAGCTGAAGAGCGGCCCGGAGTGCCTGCCGGCGGTGCAGACGGCGATCGGGCGCAGCGGCCTGCGCGCCTGGCAGATCGTGATCATCAGCTTCGACGAGCGCACCGTGGCCGAGGCGCGGCGCCTGCTCCCGGCCTACCGCGCCTACTGGATCACCGGCCTGAAGCAGGAGGAAGGGATCTGGAGCCCCGACTCCCAGGAGATCCTCGCCACCCTCGACCGCTGCAACGCCAACGGGCTCGACGCGCAGGCCAAGCCCGAGGCGATCACCCCTGCGCTCCGCGAGGGACTGGAGGCGCGCGACCTCGAGCTGGTGTTCTACACCGTCAACGACGCGCCGACCGCCGCGGTGCTGGACGGGCTCGGCGCGCTCAGCGTGACCACCGATCGCCCCGGGGCGCTGCGCCGCGAGCTGCGGGCGCTGGCGGGAGATTAGTCCGCGATGGCCGACCGCTACCTCGAGATCCTGGTGCCGGCCGAGCGCTCCGAGGCGGTCGACGCGGTGCTGGCCGAGGCCAAGCCGAGCTGGAGCTGGAACCACGTCGCCGATGGCCTGGCGATCTACCGCTTGCTGGTGCCGGCCGAGCGGGTCGAGGGACTGCTCGATCCCCTGCAGGCGCGCTTCGCCGGCGAGGAGCGCTTCCGGGCGGTGGTGATGCGGGTCGAGGCGGCGCTGCCGCGGCCGCCGGAGCCCGAGCCCGAAGCGGCGGTCGAGGAGGAGAAGCCGTCGCCGGCGCGGGTGGCGCGGGAGGAGCTCTACTCCAGCCTCAGCGACCAGGCGCGCACCGGCCCGGTGTTCTACGCCACCGTGGTGCTGTCGACCATCGTCGCCGCGATCGGCCTCGGCCGCGACAATCCGGCGGTGGTGATCGGGGCGATGGTGATCGCGCCGCTGCTCGGCCCGAACATGGCGCTGGCGCTGGCGACCACCCTCGGCGACCTGGAGCTGGCGCGGCGGGCGCTGCGCGCGAACGGGCTGGGCCTCGGCCTGGCCTTCGCGGTGGCGCTGCTGCTGGGCTGGCTGCCCTTCGTCGACATCGACTCCGGTGAGCTGGTGGCGCGCACCGAGATCGGCGTGACCGATATCTTGCTGGCGCTGGCTGCTGGCGCTGCCGGCGCCTTGGCCTTCACCTCGGGGGTCTCGGCCGCGCTGGTGGGGGTGATGGTGGCGGTGGCGCTGTTGCCGCCGCTGGTGACCTTCGCCATCTTCCTGGTGCGCGGCGACGCCCACGCCCTGGCCGCGCTGCTGCTGCTGGCGGTGAACATCATCTGCGTGAACCTGGCGGGGGTGGGCGTGTTCCTGGCCCAGGGCATCCGCCCGCGCACCTGGTGGGAGGCGGCGCGGAGCAAGCGTCGGGCCCGCCGCGCGCTGCTGATGTGGATCGCGCTCTTGGCGGTGGCGGCGGTGCTGGTGTGGGTGGCGGGGCAGACCAGCGGCTGATCGGCGATCGGGAGACCGCCCCGCCTAGTCCGCCTCGGATTCCGCCAGTCGGTGCTGCTCCCGAGTGACGGCGCCCGCGCGGACCTGGACCTCGAAGGCGTCGTCGAGGCTCCGCTCCGGTTCGCCGAGCTGCATCAGGTCCCGGGCCAGCAGTTCGATCCGGCTGCGGCCCGGCGGCAGGGCCAGGGTGGATCGCTTCCCGATCCTCCGCGTCCAGCTCGCCGCAGCGCCGGGCAGCGGCGCCTTCGGGGTGATCCGCGCCAGCAGCACTTCGCCGCGCCGGAGCTCGGGCCAGCCGTCCAGCTCGAGCTCCAGCGAGCCGAGCTCGGTCACCTGCAATTCGAGGCGTTCGAGGCCGGCCGGGAGCTGCGCCGGCAGGACCGCTCCCGGCAGGACCAGCTCGAATTCGAGGTGCCCGGCCGGGAGGTCGCGCAGCTCGAAGCGGCCGGGGGCCAGGGAGTCGGCGGAGATCGGGCAGCGGGCGGAGCGGAAGCTGGCGTCCGTGACCGGGAACAGCTGCCCGTCGAGGGCGCGGAGCTCGAGCTGCACGGTTCGCGCGCGGGGGAGCCGGAAGTCGCGGGGACCGGCGGCGAAGTCGATCGGCTCGGTGCGCAGACCGCCGTGGCCTCCGGCCTGGATGAGCAGCGCAGCGCTCGTCTGCAGGACCGGGTCGAGGACGAAGACCCCCTTCGCGTCGGTGGTGGCGGGGTTCGGGTGGGGGCCCGCCGGCTCGACCTGGATCCTCGCGCCATCCACCGGCGCGCCGTCGGCGTCGAGCACGCGGCCGGCGAAGCGCGCCGCCACCCCGCGCAGGTCGAACGAGACCTGCCGCACTTCCCCGCGGGTCAGCGGCGGGACCTCCCGCGTCCGCTGCGAGCCGCCGGCGCCGTCCAGCGTGAGGCGCAGGGCCACGCCCGGCAGGACGCCATTGAACAGCGCCTCTCCCCGCCGGTCGGGGCGGACGCGCAGGCGGGTCGCCCGGCCCTGCTTGCCGTTGAAACCGTAGCCGCCCGACAGCGGGATCCGGTGTTCGACGGTGACCGCCTCGCTGCCCTCGAAGATCGCGCCCTCTCCGGCCGCTTCGAGCCCGATGCGGATCTGGGAGAGGCGCTCCGGATCGTCGACGAGGATCTGCGCTTCGAGCACCGCGGCGCCCTCCAGGCTCACCAACACGAGTTCGCCGCGGTAGCCGTCGAGGGAGAGCCGATGCGGCAGGAATCCGGCGGCTGCGAACACCGCCTCCTGGTCGGAGGGGACCAAGGCGTGCACGGCCTGGCCATCGACGCCCGTCTCCTCGCTGCTGCCGGAGTCGGTCCAGGCCCGCACGCCGGGGAGCGCGGCGCCGGAGGCGTCCACCGCCCGGAAGCGGAGCGAGTACCCCGCTTGGAGCTGCAGGTCGCCCAGGTCGCCGTTGGGGGGGAGCTGGTCGCGTGGGTAGGCCTGCTCGAAGTAGCGATTGCCGTCGGCGCGGGCGGTCAGGCGCGCCTCCTCGGCCTCCTGCCAGGATCCCTCGAAGCGGAAGCGGCCGTCGCTGCCGGTCTCGATGCCGCGGGAGGAGGAGCTGTAGGGAGTGCGGAGCTGCAGCGTGACCTCGACCGCTTCGACCGGCGCGCCGTCCAGGCCGAGGAAGCGGCCGCGCAGGTCGGGCGCCGCGCGGAAGACGAGCACCAGGTCTTCGGCGGGGCCGGGTAGCTGCACCAAGGTGCCCAGGTCGAGGAGGGTCGCGGACGGGCCCGCGTCGACCGCGGTCGCCCCGGAGAGCGCGAGCAGCAGCGGCTTGCCGAGCGCGAAGCCGTCATCGCGGAAGCGACCGTCCTCGTCCAGCGGGAGCCGGCGCTGAGCGGAGCCGCCCTGATCGACGATCAAGGTGGAGGCGGGCAGGCTGCCGCCGTCTTCGAGCAGCACCTGGCCGGAGAGGACGCCGGCGCCGAGGTCGGTCGGGGCGGCTGCAATCGAGGCGTCCGCGGCTGGGGGAGGGCCGCCGCCGGGAGGCGTGGCTGCTTGGTCGGTCTCGCGCGTCTCGGATCCCCCGGCCACCGGCGGCGCCGCCTCGGCCCGCTCGGCGCGGGTCGTCGCCGCCGGCGGATCCTGCGGGG
>CAZXTO010000127.1:0-9014 GCA_964643675.1 uncultured Planctomycetales bacterium | reverse complement strand
GCCCAGGGCGGCGAGCTGCCACTCCGCCTCGCTCGGCAGCCGCTTGCCCGCCCACTCGGCGTAGCTGGAGGCGGAGGTCCAGCTCACGCCGGTGACCGGCCGCGCCGCCCAGCCCTCGGGGAAGATCGGCGTGCCTTCCTCGCTCCAGCCCCAGGCCGCCGGCAGGTGCTCCTCGCGCAGCGCGGTCGGCTGCGACAGCAGGAAGCGGGCGTACTCGGCGCAGCTGACCTCGCGGCGGTCGAGGTAGAAGGCGTCGATCCGGACCTCGCGGTCCTCCTGCAGGTCGGGGTGGCCGATCAGGTAGCCGGTGGCCTGGGCCAGCGGGTAGTGGCCGGCGGGGATCAGGGTCATGCCGCTCGGGGTGCGGTCGAAGCCGCGCTGGTAGCGCTCCGGGTGGCGCAGCTTCTCGACCGCGTGGAAGGCGCGCTCCAGCTTCTCCTGTGCGTCGCGGAAGCTCCGCGCGGTGCGCGAGCGCTTGTAGAGCTCTTCGTTCCAGAGCTCGTGGAAGGGGCCCTCCTCCGCCAGGGTGCCGCGCTCGGCGGGCCAGGCCGTCTCCGGCAGCTGGCGCAGGCGGAACCAGCGGGCGAAGGCGTCGGGCACCTCGGCCGGCGCGTCCTCCTCGTCAGCGAGCCAGGCTTCGCACAGCCGGTACTCGGCGAGCAGCGCGGCGTAGGCTTCCTCTCGTTCGGCTTGGGCCTTGTCGAAGCGCTTCTCGGCGCGCTCCAGCTGGCGCTGGAACTGGGCGTCCTGGGGGACCGCGGCTGCCGCGGGGGCGAGCAGCGCGAGCGCGACCCAGAGCGGGGTGAGACGGTGGAAGAAGCGGCCTGCTAGCATCTCGTCGAGATGACCGGGAACCCGGAGCCGAGCAACGCAGAGGGGGGAGCCGGCTTCGTGCCGGAGCTCCTCCTGAAAGCCGATCTGTTCGGCCGGGTGGAACGCGGGCATTCTAGCGGCGCAGGTCCCCGGGTCACCCTGGTGCGACGCGACACGCGCGCGGCGCGTTGGTGGTTGCGCGGCTTGGCGCGCGCGCTCGCCGCCCGCGAGGCGCGCGCGCTCGAACGCCTGACCGGGCTCGACGGCCTCCCTCAGCTGCGGTCCTGGCGCAGCGGCGTGCTGCTGCGCAGCTGGGTCGAGGGGGAGCCGATGCAGCGGGCGCGGCCTCGGGATCCGACCTACTTCGCCGCCGCCGCCGCCCTGCTGGAGCGGGTCCACGAGCGCGGCGTCTGCCACAACGACCTGGCCAAGGAGCCCAACTGGCTGGTCCGCCCCGACGGCAGCCCGGCCTTGGTCGACTTCCAGCTGGCCCGCTGGCCGCGCCGCGGCGGCCGCACCTCCGCCCTGCTCCAGCGCGAGGACCGGCGGCACCTGCTCAAGCACAAGCGCAGCTACTGTCCTGAGCAGCTGACCGGGGCCGAGCTGGCCTTGCTGGCGCGGCCGTCCTGGCCGGCGCGGCTGTGGCGCCGCACCGGCAAGCCGGTCTACCGCTTCATCACCCGGGGGCTCCTGGGCTGGGCCGACCGCGAGGGGGCGGGGGATCGAGGGGCGCCGCCCGGCGGCGGCGCCGGACCGCCTACTTGAGGTACTTGCTGCAGTACTCGACCCAGTTCTGCTCGAACTGCTCGATGTCGATGTCGCCCCAGGAGGCGTCGAGGGCGTCGTCCCAGATCTTCTCCTTCCGGCTCTGCACCATCCAGCGGCGGATCTGCGGGACCTCCTCCTCGTCGAACTCGTCGCCCTCGCGCTTGCGGCGCTGCTCGATCTCCTTGTCGATGTCCTTGTAGGCCTCGCGGAAGCCCTCGCTGAGGGTGCGCACGTAGTTCGGCACGATCTCGGCGTACTCGTCCTCCCACACCTTCTTCGGCACGTCGCCGAGCATGCCCATGCGCAGGAAGTAGATGATCGACCAGGACTGGGAGTAGGAGGCGATGCCGCCGCTCTGCCAGCTCGGGTGGTCGAGCTTGATGTGCTGGCCGATGGGGGTGTACTCGCCCTCGCGCATCATCTGCTTGATCACCGAGTAGCGGTCGAGGCCGCCGGCCATCTTCACGCTCGGGATGGCCTTCTTGCCCTTGAACTGGAAGGCGCCGTAGTAGTCGCCGTGGCCCTCGTCGAACCAGCGGTGCGCTTCGGACTGGTCGAACAGGAAGTGGCAGTACTGGTGGAAGGCCTCGTGGCTGATGACGCCGTAGGTCATCTTGCGGTCATACATCTTGAAGTCGACGATGACCAGCTCCTCGCTGCCCGGGTTGAACCAGCCGGCCACGCCGCCGCCGGTCTTGCCGTACTTGTGGAACTCCTCCAGGGTGGCGCAGACCCGCACCACCGAGATGTTCTCGATCGCCCGGTCCGGCGGGAAGTCCCGCTCGTAGAGGTCGCGCGACTTCTCGAGCCGCTCGACGATGGTCTTGAGGAACTTCTTGTCGGTCGACGAGGTCTTGATGATGTAACGTTGGGAGGGCACCTCGACGATGCTCCAGCCCGGCGTCCGGCTGACCTCGTCGGTGTGGTAGGCCAGCAGGTCCTCGTAGGAGCCGGAGGAGTTGACGAAGCCGGCGGCGTCGGTGCGCTCGATCTCCTCGAAGGTCTTGGCGCAGCCCTCGAACACCTTGCCCCACTTCTTGTAGTGCTGCTCGGGGATGGCGAAGGCCAGCACGATGTCGTGATCGTCGAGGCGGAAGGTCCAGCAGTCGAAGATCACCAGGACGTCGCCGTTGTCGCCCTTCCAGACCTCGTGCTTGGCGACCAGGCCCTTGATCTTCTTCTCCTCCTCCTCCTGCAGCTCGGGCGGCTGGCGCCACTGGTTGCCGAAGGTGATGTGGGGCAGGAGCTCCCCGATCCGCTTGCGCCCGCCCTCGTCGCTGCCGATCTTGCCGCGCAGGCCGCCGGAGCCCTCGTCCTCGCCGCGGGTGATCGCCGCGCGCTGGGCGAAGGCGTAGATCATCAGCGAGGTCGGGTAGTTGTAGACCTTGTTGCCCGGCAGCTTGGTGGCCAGGTCGGGGCCGTCCATCTGGGCGATCAGGCCGGAGGCCTTCTCCCGGTCCTGGACCGGCGCGATCATCCAGTCCTGGGGGTTGCGGAAGCGGTAGCCGTATTGGGGGTCGGGGAACCACTTCTTGCCGACCCGGGCCTTCTGGGCGGAGGCCTCGGGGGCGAGGACGGCGAAAAGGAGGAGCAGTAGGGATGCGATGCGGGGGATTCGCGCCATCGGTGACCGGGGTGGGCTGGAGAGGGACGGCCCCAGCTTAGAGGATTTGTACGCCCGACGCGCAGCCGGGGCAGGCCATCTACGCGGCTCTCCGGGTGAAATCGGCCATTTCTGGACCTTCCTGGGCGCCGTCGGCTGGAAAAGTCGGGCGGATGCTTTAGCTTGGAACGTGGGTCCTGGCCCCGGCCCTATCCGGCCAGTCCTACCTCGAGGACAGCCGCATCGGCTTCAAGATCAAGCCGCCGAAGTCCTGGGAGCAGATCCCGGTCGGCAGCGATCAGACCTACGAGATCGGGAAGTACGTCTGCGACAAGACCTACTTCGTCACCGACAAGACCCTCGGCTACACCTTCGAGCACAAGCCCGAGCTGCGCATCATCAGCATCCTGGTCGACCGCGCGGGGGTGGTCACCGGAGACCGCGGCGACGCCGACGAGGAAGAGGACGCGGAGGAGGACGACGGGCCGGTGGTCGACGGCGACGGCATCGAGATCCACCTCGGCGGGAGATCGAGGACTACCACAGCTACCTCCGGGCGACCTACCGCTCCGCCGGCTGGCACGTGGCCGAGGAGGAGGGCGGAAAGGCCAAGGGGTACGAGTACACCGACTTCACGATCGCGGTGGAGCGCGGCAGCTACGGCGGCGCCAAGCGCATCGTGACCCGGGTCTATCACCTCGACGGCGTCGACCTCGCGATCCAGTTCGAGATGTGGGAGGACGCCTACCCCAAGCTCAAGTCGACGATCTCGAAGTGCCTCAAGACCTTCAAGTTGATCGAGCGGGAGGGCGAGCTGGGCCGGGCCTCGATGGGCACGGTGCGGATCAGCTTCGCCAGCCTGCGCGACCTCAGCCCCAAGGAGCGCATGGCTCGGCGCAAGGAGCTCGAGGTCGAGGAGTACGAGCGCGCCAAGTCCAAGCTGCCCGAGGACTGGGTGGCCGAGGAGGTGGGCGGCTACCTGATGCTCAACCACACCGACAAGAAGTTCGCCAAGAAGGTGGCGGCCCAGGCCGACGTGATGATGGCCTGGTTGGACAAGACCTTCGATTACGTCGGCGGCGGCGAGTACGTGCGGCGGCCCTTCTTCCGCATCTGCAAGGACTGGGAGGAGGAGGCCCGCTTCCGCCAGGGGCGGTGGTTCGGCATGAGCACCGAGATCACCACCAACAAGGGCACCTCGGGCGCCACCAGCTCGGAGTGGGGCTACATCAACCAGCGCTGCTTCGAGATCTGGTTCGGCGACCGCGACCGCGACCTCTACTGGGCGATGCCCGCCTGGCTCAAGGCCGGCCTCGGTCAGGTGGTCTCCTCGGCCCGGGTCAAGGGCCGGAAGCTGGAGCTGCGCCCCTCGGAGTGGGAGATGATCGACCTGCGCGAGGCGATCCGGGAGGGATCGAACATCGCTCCCTCCGAGCTGATGCGGATGGACTCCGAGGAGCTCTACGGTGTCGACTCCCGGCGTGAGGAGGCGGCCGCGCTGGTGCGCTTCCTGCTCTCCAAGGAGGCCGCCAAGACCAAGTCGACCAAGTACCTGATGACCGAGTACCTGCTGGCCCTGCAGGACGTGGTGGCGGAGCTCGAGAAGGAAGAGGAGGCGGCCGAGGACGAGGAGGACGCCGGGCCGCAGACCGAGGAGGAGGAGGAGGAAGCCTTCAAGGCCCGCCAGCAGGGCTGGAAGGAGCGCGAGGCCCAGGTGCTGCAACGGACCTGGGAGCGCGTCTTCACCGGCTGGTCCGAGAAGGACTGGGAATCGTTCTACAAGGCCTACTACAAGACCCTGAAGTAAGCACCGATGCTGTCCACTCTCGCCCTAGCCGCCCTCGCCCTGCTGCCGCAGAGCAAGGGTGAGGATGTCCTGATCCTGAACGACGGCCGCATGCTCGACCAGCTGAAGGTCGAGATGGCCGAGGGCGGGTACCTGCTCCGCTTCAACAACGGCGAGGTCTTCGTCCCCGAGGACCTGGTCCGCGAGGCGGTGGTCGCGGGCGAGGAATTCGTCCCCGTGACCGAGGAGGAGAAGGCCCAGTTCGAGCGCGGCAAGGTGCCCTTCGAGGGGAAGTGGGTCTCGGCCTCGAAGCGAACCAAGGAGATCGAGAAGCGCCTGAAGGCCAAGCGGGCCATGCTCGAGGACTACCGCTCGCACCAGCTGTGGCGCAATCGGTACCAGGAGGAGACCAAGCACTTCGAATTCGAGCACACGGTGCCGCCCCACGTCTTCGAGCGCTACCGGGACCTGATGGAGGCCTACTTCCGCTCCTTCTGCAAGGACTGGAAGGTCAAGCAGCCGAAGGACCTGGGCAAGCTCAAGGTGTGCTTCTACGCCGACGAGGAGCTGTTCTGGCAGGTCTCCAGCGCCGGTCCGGGGGTGCTCGGCTACTTCCGCTTCGTCGACCCGCTGGAGCTGAACTTCTTCTACGAGCGGCTGGCGCCGGCCTTCACCGAGGAGGTGATGTTCCACGAGGCCAACCACTACCTGCAGAAGCTGATCCGGCCCGACTTCTCCTACCCGCACTTCCCCGGCGAGTCGGTCGCCGAGTTCTACGGCGCCAGCCGCTACGACCACGAGAAGGACAAGATCGAGAGCGGGCTGATCCTGAACGGCCGCCTCACCGAGGTCATGACCGACATCTCCGGCGGCGAGTGGATGCCGCTCGAGAAGCTGGTCAGCACCTCCCGCCTCTATGAGCACTACACCTGGGGGTGGACCCTGGTCCACTTCCTGATGAACGACAAGCGCTACGAGGACCGCTTCCGGAAGTTCATGCGCGGCCTGGCCTTCGACAAGAAGGTCAAGCGGGAGCAGATGGGGCTGGGCCTGGAGACGGTCTCCGGCGAGGAGGTCTTCCGCGCCTTCAAGACCTACCTGAAGATCAAGTCCGACGAGGAGCTGGCCCAGCTCGAGAAGGAGTGGCACGCCTACATCCAGGACGAGCTCCACCTGGAGGGGAGCTCCGGCCTCGAGGAGGCCGCCTTCGCCGCCTCCAAGACGGGCCGGCCGATCCGCGCCCGCCGCCTGTTCCAGGAGGCCATCGACGCCGGCAGCGCCAGCGCCATGGCGCACAACCGCTACGCCGAGCTCCTGCTGCAGGAGGACGACTACGAGCAGGCCGTCGCCAACTGGACCGAGGCCTCCCAGCTCGACCCGGTCGCCGGTCGCTACTACGCCGCCCGCGGCCGCGCCCTGATCCGCTGGGACAAGAAGAAGAACCTCGAGGAAGGGCGACGCCTGATCCGCTTGGCCCTGGAGCTGGACCCGGACGACGCCGCGGTGCGCAGCGCCGCCAAGCGCTACCTCGACTGAGCGGTTCCCCAGCGCCGGGGAGCGGGAGGGCGCGCCGACCGCGCGCCTGACCTAGGCCGGGCCTCAGCCGCCCCCGGAGGGGGCGCAGGGCTTCTCGCCGCAGGGAGCGGCGGAGCCCTTGTAGTCGGTCTGGTAGAAGCCGCTGCCGCGGAACAGGATGCCGCCGCCGCCGCCGAGCAGGCGCTCGAGCTTGCGCTTGCCGCACTCCGGGCAGCGCTCGAGGCTGTCCTCGCTCATCTGCTGGAAGGCCTCGAATTCGTGCGCGCAGGCGCTGCAGCGGTAGTCGTAGTGCGGCATGGATCCAGGATTCTACTCGCTCTCCGGGCTCCCCGCCGGCCGCAGCAGGCGCACCTGCGCCGGGCGCAGGATGCGACGCCCCATGCGATAGCCGCGCCGGACCAGCTCCAGCTGGGGCTGCTCCAGGTCCTCGCGTTCCTCGGTCTGCACCGCCTCGTGGTGCTCGGGGTCGAAGTCCTGGTCGGCGGCGGGCTGGATCATCTCGAGCCCGAAGCGGCGCAGCATGTCCTCGAAGGAGGCGTGGATGGCCTTGATGCCGAAGGTGAAGGAGGCCGCCGCCTGGTCCTTCTCGAGCTCGGCCGGCAGCGCGCCCAGGGCCAGGTCGAGGTGGTCATGCAGCGTGATCAGCTCGGAGAACAAGGCCTCCATCCGCGCCCGCGTGCGCTCCTCGACGTCGCTGTCGAGGCGCTTGCGCATGTTCTGCATCTCGGCGTGGGCGCGCAGGGCTCGGTCGCGCCAGTCCTCGAGCTGGTCGGGCGCCTCGGCGGCGCCGTTCTCACCCTGGCCGGCTTCGCCCGCCTCGACGGCGGCGTCACCGCCGGCGTGTTCGGCGGCCTGCTCGGCCTCGGCCTTCTTCTTCTTCTTGTCCTTCTTGCGCGGGCTCATCGCTGGCGCTCCGGATCGAGTTCCCGGAGCTTCTTGATCAGGTTCTTCTGTTCGCGGCTGACCTTGGCCGGCACATCGACGTAGACGCGCACGAACAGGTCACCGCGGCGCCCGCCGTGCAGGCGCGGCAGGCCCTCGCCGCGGACGCGGAAGACCTTGCCGGTAGGCGTGCCGCCCGGCACGCTGAGGCGGGTGCTGCCCTCCAGGGTGGCGACCTGGATCTTGTCGCCGAGCACCGCCTGGGCGTAGCTCACCGGCACCTCGACGTAGAGGTCGCGGCCGTCGCGGTGGTAGCCCTCCTTCTCCCGCACGCGCACCTCGACGAAGAGGTCGCCCGCCGGGCCGCCCTTGCGGCCGGATTCCCCTTGGCCGCCGAGCCGGATTTGGGCTCCATCCTCGATGCCGGCCGGGATCTTGACCAGGATCTCGCGCCGCTGCGGCGCCAGGCCGCTGCCGCCGCAGCCGCCGCAGGGGTCGGCCACGACCTCGCCCTCGCCCTGGCAGCGCGGGCAGGTGGTGCGGACCGCGAAGAAGCCCTGCTGCTGGTGGACCTGGCCGCGGCCGCGGCAGCCGGGGCAGGTCTGCGGGCGGCTGCCGGAGGCGGCCCCGGAGCCGGCGCAGGAGCCGCAGGTCTCCTCGCGCTGGATGGCGAGGGTGCGCTCGGCGCCCTCGATGACCTCCTCCAGCTCGATCTGGACCGCGGCGCGCAGGCTGCGGCCGCGCCGCTCCTGGCCGCCGCCCCGGCCGCCGCCGAAGCCGAACAGGTTCTCGAACAGGCCTCCGCCCTGGCCGCCGAAGATGTCGCCGAACTGGGAGAAGATGTCCTGGATGTTGTCGAAGTGGACGCCGCCGCCGCCGGGTCCGCCGAGGCCGGCGTGGCCGAAGCGGTCGTAGCGGGCGCGCTTGTCCCCGTCGGACAGCACCGCGTAGGCCTCCGAGGCCTCCTTGAACTTCTCGCCCGCGGCCTCGTCACCCTGGTTGCGGTCAGGGTGGTACTTCAGCGCGAGTTGGCGGTAGGCCTTTTTGATCGCGGCCTCATCGGCGTCCTTGGGGACGCCGAGCACCTCGTAGTAGTCGCGCTGGCTCATGGTGGGGCAGGCCCGGGACCGCCGCTGGGCGGGCCCGGGCCGGTGCTCAGATCAGGCCACCGCCCCTTCGGCGGCGCCCTTCTTCTCGTCGTCCTTGAGCTCGGTGACGAGGGTGTTGGTGGTCAGCAGCAGGCCGGCGATCGAGCCGGCGTTCTGCAGCGCGGTGCGCACGACCTTGGCCGGGTCGACGACGCCGCTCTTGCCGAGGTCCTCGTACTCGCCGGTGAGGGCGTTGAAGCCGTTCCAGCCCCGCTTGCCGAGCACCTCTTCCACCACCAGGCTGCCGTCGAAGCCGGCGTTGGCCGCGATCGCCGCGGTCGGCGCGCGCAGCGCCTGGAGCACGATCTTGACCCCGAACTTCTCCTCGCCGCGGGCGCGCACGCCCTCGACCGCCTCGATGCAGCGCAGCAGGGTGGTGCCGCCGCCGGGAACGATGCCCTCTTCCTGGGCCGCCCGGGTGGCGTACAGGGCGTCCATTTAGTATTGTAACTGATAAAGATGGAAAATATTTAGTCTT
>CAZXTO010000126.1:0-9023 GCA_964643675.1 uncultured Planctomycetales bacterium | reverse complement strand
AAGGACTCGAGTTCGGCGCCGCGGGCGGCGGCCAGGTCGCGAGACTCGGCCGGATCCGCGGCCGGGTCGTAGAGCCGGGGCGCGCCGCCGTCGAGGTACTTGCCGCGGGCGTCGACCCAGCCCCATAGGGGCGCCCAACCGTAGGCGAAGCTGCCTTCCAGCGACTCCAGCCAGGCGCCGCGCGGCTCCAGCTGCTTCGGCCGCAGCAGGCTGCGCCCGTCCAGATCGGGCGGCAGCTCCAGGGCGAGCGCCTCGGCCAGGGTGGGGGCGACGTCGGTGACCGAGACCACCTGCTCGCTGACGCCGGGGGCGAGCCCGGGCGAGCGCAGCAGCAGCGGCACCCGCACCGTGGTCTCGTAGAGGAAGGGGCCGTGGGTCCACTCGCCGTGCTCACCGAAAGCCTCGCCGTGGTCGGCGACGACGATCACGGTGGTCCGCTCCCAGTCCGGATCGGCGCGCAGCGCGTCGAGCAGCTGACCGGTGGCGTCATCGACCGAGGCGACCTCGCCGTGGTAGGGGTTGGCGCGGCGGAAGGCCGGCGGCGGCTGGTAGGGGGCGTGCGGGTCCCACAGGTGCACCCACAGCAGGAAGCCGCGCTCGCGGTCGCGCTGCTCCAGCCAGGCGAGGGCGTCGGCCACCACCTCGTGGGCGCGGCGCGAGCGGTACTGGGTGCCGCGGCTGGCCTGGGTCTCGGCGGGGGCCTGGTAGTGGTCGAAGCCTTGGTCGAGGCCGAAGCCTTGGTGCAGCACCGAGGCCGAGACGAAGGCCGCGGTCTGCAGGCCGGCGGCGGCGGCGCGCTCGGGCAGGGTCTCGGCGGCGGCCGGCAGCGCCCGGTGGCCGTTGTCGCGCACCGTGTGCCGGGGCGGGATCAGGCCGGTCAGCATCGAGGCGTGCGAGGGCAGGGTCATCGGCGCCACGGTGTAGGCGCGCTCGAAGCGCACGCCCTCGGCCGCCAGCCGGTCGAGGTGGGGGGTGAGCCCCTCCGGCCCGCCGTAGCAGGACAGGACGTCGGCGCGGGTGGTGTCGAGGGTGACCAGGACCGCGCCGCGCGGGCCATCGCCGTCGCCGCCCGAGCAGGCGGCCAGGGCCAGCAGCAGGGCGGAGGCCGCGAAGCGTCCGCGCTTCATTGGATCGGTCCGCCCGCGTATTCCCCGCGGGGCAGGCCGCCGCCCTCGAAGTGGGAGGCCTCGGCGCCGCGGCCGAGCTGGCGCAGGGTCTGGACCAGGGCGCCGCGGTAGCCGGGGTGCTCGGGCTTCAGCTCGAGGGCGAACTTGAGCGCGTTCACCGCCAGCTCGCGCTCGCCGGTCTTCAGGTAGCAGGAGGCGAGGTTGCCGTAGGTCAGGTCCGAGGCGCCGCCGCCGGCGATGACCTTCACCAGGTGGGGGATGGCCTCCAGCTCCTTGCCGAGCAGCACCTTGACCGCGCCCAGCTTGTCGCGGTTGCGGACGCCGTCGGGGTTCTGGTCGACCAGCTTCTGCAGCAAGGGTTCGGCCTTGCGGTACTTGCCCTTGGCCCAGAGGTCGAGCAGCTGGTACTGGTCCGATAGGTCCTGGGTACGACCGAAGGGGTCGATCAAGCCGCTGTCCTCGAAGGGCGCGGGGGTCTCGGCGCCCCACTCGCCGGCTTCGGCGTAGCCCAGCTCGCGGATGGCGTCGAGCAGGGCCGGGTCCTGGCCGTGGACGAGCTGGGTCGGGATCGAGGGGCGGTCGAAGATGGCGCGGATGGCGGCGCGGGCGCGCTCCACCTGCTCCGGTTGCTGGGCGGCCAGGTCCTCGCTCTCGCCGGGATCGGTCTCGAGCGCGAACAGCCGCGGCGATCCGGCGTCGAGGTACTTGCGCTCGCGGTCGACCCAACCCCAGGTCGGGCTCCAGCCGAGGGTGTAGTAGGCCTGGTAGGTCTCGAGGTAGACGCCGCGGTCCGCCGGCACCGGCTCCAGCAGGTTGCGGCCGTCGCCAGCCTCGTCGAACGCCTCCAGCCCGAGGTGCGCGGCCAGGGTCGGCGCGACGTCGACCACGCTCACCACCGCCTCCGATCGCGTGCCCGCCGCGACGCCGGGGGCGCGCAGCAGCATCGGGATGCTCATCGTGCTCTCGAAGCAGTAATAGCCGTGGGTCCACTCCTCGTGCTCGCCGAAGGCCTCGCCGTGGTCCGAGACCACCAGCACCGCGGTGCGCTCCCAGTCCGGGTCCTGGCGCAGGAAGCTCAGCAGGCGGCCGAGCTCGGCGTCCATGGCGCCGACCTCGCCGTGGTAGGGGTTGGCGCGGGCGTGCTCCGCCGGCGGCTCGTAAGGCGCGTGCGGATCCCAGAGGTGCACCCAGGCGAGGTAGCCGCGCTCGGGATCGCGTCGCTCGAGCCAGTCGATGGTGGCGTCGACCACCTCCCGCGAGCTGAGGTCGGCGTAGTGGGTGGTGTCCTCCTGCTTGCCCTTGTCCGGCGAGGAGTAGAGCTCGAAGCCCTGGTCGAGGCCGAAGTCGGCGTGCAGCACCGAGGCCGAGATCAGGGCGGCGGTCTGCAGGCCCGCCTCGCGGGCGGCCTCGGCCAGGGTCCGGGCGGACTCGGGCAGCACCGAGTGGTTGTTGTAGTGCACCCCGTGCCGCGGCGGGTACAGGCCGGTCAGCATCGAGGCGTGGGCCACCATGGTCAGCGGGGCCACGGTGTAGGCGCGGTCGAAGGCCACGCCCTCGGCCGCCAGCTGGTCCAGCTGCGGGGTGAGCTCGGCCGGCCCGCCGAAGGAGCTGAGCGCGTCCCGCCGGGTGGTGTCCAGGGTGATCAGGATGGCCGAGCGGGGCGGCTGCTCGGGGCCGCCGCAGCCGGCGAGCAGGAGGCGGGTGGGAAGGGGATTCATGGCCGCGCGTGGGCGCCCATCCTAGCCGTCGTGCGGCCTGATTCGGGTCGACGGGGCCGCCTCCGCTCGATATCATTTCGATGTTTGGCGAAACAAGAAAACACCCTCGAGGCCTTCCTGGCCGTGGCGAAGGCGCTCTCCGATGAGAGCCGCGCCCGCGCCCTGCTGGCGCTGCGCCAGCGCGAGCTGTGCTTGTGCCAGCTGGTCGCCCTGCTCGGGCTGGCGCCCTCCACCGTCAGCAAGCACATGAGCCAGCTCAAGCTGGCCGGGTTGGTGACCAGCCGCAAGCAGGGCCGCTGGGTGTACTACCGGCTGGCCCCCAGCTTCGACGCCACCATCCGCGTGGCCCAGGAATGGACCCTCGAAGCCCTGGTGCGCGACCCGATCGTGCGCGAGGACGCCAAACGCCTGCGCAGCATCCTGCGCCAGGACCCCGCCGAACTCTGCCGCCAACAGGGCAGCTGAACCGAGAGGCCGATCGGAGATCCCTCGATGACCACCATCCTCTTCCTCTGCACCGGGAACAGCTGCCGCAGCCAGATGGCCGAAGGCTGGGCCCGCCACATGCACGGCGGTCGGCTGACCGCCCTCTCCGCCGGCCTCGACCCGCACGGCCTCAACCCTCTGGCGGTCCAGGTGATGGCCGAGGCCGGAGTCGACATCTCCGGGCAACGCTCGCAGTCGATCGAGGATCACGCCGGCAGCGCCGTCGACGTGGTCTACACCGTCTGCGGGAACGCCCACGAGAGCTGCCCGGTCTGGCCCAGCGGCGCCCACGTCGAGCACCGCGGCTTCGACGATCCGCCGGCGCTGGCCGCCGGCGTCGCCTCCGAGGAGGAGGCGCTCGGCCACTACCGCCGGGTGCGGGACGAGATCCGGCACTGGATCCGCGAGCTGCCGGCCGAGCTGGCCAGCCTCGGCTTCCTCCCCCGCGACCCCCAAGCTCCCCCCGCAAAGGACCGATGAGCCTGTTCGAGCGCTACCTGACCCTGTGGGTCTTCCTCTGCATGGTCGCCGGGGTGGCCCTCGGCAAGCTGGCGCCCGGCGTCGCCGAGAGCCTGGACGGCATGACCCTCGACGTCGGCGGCGCGCCCGTGGTGTCGATCCCGATCGCGCTGTGCCTGTTCTTCATGATGTTCCCGATCATGGTGAAGATCGACTTCGCCGAGGTCGTGCGCGCCGGCAAGAGCGCCAAGCCCGTCGGGCTGACGCTCTTCCTCAATTGGGTGATCAAACCCTTCACCATGTACGGCATCGCCAGCCTGTTCCTGGGCGGGCTGTTCCTGGCCTTCATCGGCCCCGAGGCCACCGACCTGGTCAAGCTGCCCTTCGGCCTCGACCTCGAGCCGGGCGCCACCTACGGCGCCGGCACCGTCGTGCTGCAGGACGGCGTGCGCATGCTCGAGGTGCCGCTGTGGCGCAGCTACCTGGCCGGATGCATCCTGCTCGGCATCGCCCCGTGCACCGCGATGGTGTTGGTGTGGGGCTTCCTCGCCAAGGGCAACGACGGCCACACCCTGGTGATGGTGGCGATCAACTCGCTGACCATGCTGGTGCTCTACGGTCTGCTCGGCGGCTACCTGCTCGGCGTCGGCCGCCTGCCGGTGCCGTGGCAGGCGCTGCTGCTCTCGATCGCGGTCTACGTCGCCCTGCCGCTCGCCGCCGGCTTCCTGACCCGCAAGGCGATCCTCAAGGCCAAGGGCAAGGCGTGGT
Source organism: uncultured Planctomycetales bacterium (assembly GCA_964643675.1). GTDB lineage: Bacteria > Planctomycetota > UBA1135 > UBA1135 > UBA1135 > J029. The sequence continues at coordinate 4,465 of CAZXTO010000126.1, read as the reverse complement.
TCCGCGAGCAGTTCCTGCACCGCCTGACCCCGGTCACGATCACCGCGCTGCTCGCCACCCTGGTGCTCCTGTTCTCCTTCAAGGGCGAGGTCATCTGGAGCAACCCCCTCACGATCCTCTGGATCGCGATCCCGCTCACCCTCCAGACCCTGCTGATCTTCGCCCTCGGCTACGCCTTCGCCAAGGCGCTCAAGCTCAGCTACCAGGACGCCGCGCCCACCGCCCTGATCGGCGCCAGCAACCACTTCGAGGTCGCCATCGCCACCGCCACCATGCTCTTCGGCCTCCAATCCGGCGCCGCCCTCGCCACCGTCGTCGGCGTCCTCATCGAGGTCCCACTCATGCTGCTGCTGGTCCGGACCTGCCTGCGCACCAAGACCTGGTTCGGCCCCGTCGATCCGGCCTGAGCTGAGGGATAGGACGGCCAGCCGGCTCCTGGGCCGCGTGCTAGACTCGAACTCCATGCGGAAGGCCGCTCCTCTGCTCGCCGTCGCGGTCCTGGTGCTGCTGATGCAGTCCCTGGGCGGCTTGCTGACGGCTTGCCACGCCGAGGACGGCCCGGTGCGACTGGAGCTGGTCCACGGCGATTGCTGCGAGGGGCCGATCGTGGAGTCGAGCGCCGGGTGTTGCGGTCCCGCCGCCTCTCCCTGCGGCGAGAGTCCGGAGGCCGAGGCCGAAGCCGCTTGCGCCCGGGGACCTGAGGTCGGCCTGGCGGACTGCTGCCAGAGCGTCGAGCTCCTGTTCCGCTTCGTGAGCGAGCGTCCGGTCGAGGGCGCCGACGGCAGCCACCTCGCCACCGCGGCGTTGCCGCCCGCTGCCGTCGACGGATCGGATCGCCTGCCCGCGGGTGGGCCGGAGGGGAGCCGGGCCACCGGCCCGGTCCCCCGGCCACCACCCGCGCTGCGCAGCTTGCGCACGGTCGTGTTCCTCTGTTGAGCCTTCCCCCGGTTTGATGCCGGCCGCCTGGCCCGCTCAGCTCGAGCGGCGCCGGATTCTCGCGGCCGCGCTGAATCGAGGGAAGCCAACATGATCCGAGGAGCATCCGCACCGAGCCCGACCCACACCCCGACCCCGTTCCGTTCCGTTCCTCCGCGCTGTGTCGCGCTGCGCCGCTGCGCCGTCTGGTTGCTCGCCGCCGGAGCGGCCTGCGCCGGCCCGCAGGCGAGCCCGACCTTCCGACCGAGCCCGCCTTCCGGATCGGACCAGGCAGGCTCCGCCCTGGAGTCGGGGAGCGCGAGGACCGGGGGCGCCTCTCCGGCGCGGCTCGCGCCGGCGGACGGCCGGGCCTACACGCTGGCCGAGCTGCTCGAGCTCGCGGAGACGCGGAGCCCCGCGCTGGCGGCGGCGCGGAGCCGGAGAGCCGCTGCCTCCGGCCGGCGGGACCAGGCTGGAGCCTGGTCCAACCCTCGCCTGGAGTTCGAGGCCGAGGAGATCCCTACCCGGGGCCAGACCCTCGGGGAAGCCAAGACCACGCTCGGACTCGAACAGGCCTTCGACCTCGCCGGCCGGCGCCGCGCCGCAGTGGCGGTTGGCGACGCCGAGCTCCGGCTCGAGACCTCGTTGTTGGACGGGCTTCGGCGCCGGCTGCGCGGTCAGATCTGCCTGGATTGGATCGAGCTCCAGCACCTGCGCGAGGAGTTGACCGAGCTGGAGGGAGCGGTGCTCGCCGCCGAGAGCAGCGAGGAGCTGGCCCGGCGTCGCTTCGAGGCCCGCGCCGTACCCGAATCCGAGCTGCTGCGGGCCGGCGTCGAGCTGGAGCGGCTGCGCCTGGACCTCGCGGCCCGGAAGGGGAGCATGTCGCCGCTCATTCGCGGCCTGTCGGCCCGGCTCGGCGGCCTGGAACTGGACCCCGGCTCGATCGGCTCCGGGGGCTTCGCGGCCCTGCCGGAGCTGGAGCTGGAGGCCTTGCGCGCCGCCGCGATCGAGTCCCACCCCGAGATGGCGGCGGCGCGGGAACGGCAGCGGGCGGCCGACCGCCGCCTCGAGTTGGCCGAGCGCGAGCGTTGGCCCGAGCTCGGGGTCCACCTGGCCTGGGGCAGGGTCGGCGCGACCGACGAGTCGATCTGGGAGCTCGGCTTCGGCTTCGCCCTGCCGCTCTGGAATCAGAACCAGGGACGACGCGCCGAAGGGCGGGCCCTGGCCGCCGCCTCCCGCCACCAGACCGACCTCCTCCGCGGCGAGCTGCTCGCCGATCTGGAGGAGCAGTGGGCCGCCTGCGAGCAGGCCCGCTTCGCCGTCGACCGCTACCAACAGGTCCTGGTGCCCGCCGCTCACCAGGCAGCTGAGCAGACCGCCGCCCGGTACCGATCCGGCGCGGCTTCGCTGCTCGAGCTGCTCGACGCCCAGCGCTCCCGCACGCGGGCGCGCCTCGGTCTGGCCGACGCCCGTCGCCGCGCCGAACTCGCCCTCGTCCGCCTGTGGATCCTGGCCGCCCCTGCGGTGGTCCTACCGGGAGTGGAAGCTTGAAGACTCGCCTGCCCGCCCTGATCGTCACGCTGGTCCTGGTGATCGGCGCCTCCGCCATCGCCATCTGGAAGAACCCCCTCGGGGGTGACCCGGCCGACCACCCCGCGGCCGGCGCCGCCGCCGTCTCCGCGGAGTACTGCGCCGAGCACCAGATCCCGGAGTCGGATTGCCCTTGGTGCGACCCGAGCCTGCTGGTGAGCCTGGGATTCTGTCGCGGCCACGGCGTTCCCGAGGCCTTGTGCGTGCGCTGCGACCCCAGGCTCGAAGCCGGCTTCCGGGCCGAGGGCGACTGGTGCGCCGGGCACGCCCTGCCGGAGTCGCAGTGCCTGAAGTGCGGCGCGGTCCTGCCCGATCCGCCGGACCCAGGCGCGGCGGCTTCCAGCGCGGAGGAGGGAGGGGTCCAGGTCCTGGCCGACCCCGAGGCTGAGGCTCGACCGGGAGCTCCGGTCGGGGCGCGCGCCCTGCGGGCCCCGGATCCGGACTGCGTCACCGGCGGCCTGCTGGTCCAGCTGGCCTCCGCGGAGGACGTCTCGGCGACCGGGATCGAGCTGGAGCGGGTGGTCTCGGAGCAGGCGTCGCTCGAGATCGAGCGCAACGCCGTGCTCGCCTTCGACGGCGACCGTCACACCCAGCTCGGGTCGCGGGCGCCTGGGGCCGTGGCCGAGGTGCTGGTCGACCTCGGCCAGGAGGTCGAGGCGGGGCAGGCGCTCCTGCTGGTCGACTCCGCCGAGGTCGGGGAGGCGAAGGCCGCCCTGCTGCGCGAGCTGGCGATGGTCGGGATCGGGCAGCGGGATCGCGACCGCGAGGCGCTCCTGCTCGAGCGCGGAGCCGGCACCGAACGCCAGGCCCTGGAGGCGGAGACCCGCCTGGCCGAAGCCGAGATCGCCTTGGTCGGCGCGCGCCAGCGGCTGCGCAGCCTCGGGCTCGACGAGGAGGCCATCGAAGAGGTGGCCGCCGAGGGCGACACCTCCTCGCTGCTGGCGCTGCGCGCGCCCTTCGCCGGCACGGTGGTGGAGCGCCGGGTCGCGCTCGGTCAGGCGGTGGCGGGCGGCGAGGCCCTGCTCGAGCTCGCCGACCTGAGTCGGATGTGGCTGCGGATCGACCTGCTGGAGCAGGACGCGGGTCCGGTCGGCCTCGGCCGCGAGCTCACGCTGGTGGTCGACGCCCTACCCGGCGAACGCTGGAGCGGCGAGCTGGACTGGATCGGCGCCGGCCTCGATCCCCGGAGCCGCACCCTGCCGGCGCGCGCGGTCATCCCCAACCCGGGAGGTCGCCTGCGCGCGGGCATGTTCGGCAGGGTCCAGGTCCAGCTCCGCGACCCCGAGCCGTCGGTGTTGGTGGCTCAGGAGGCGGTCCAGTGGGAGGGCTGCTGCAACATCGTCTTCCTGCCCGCGGGGCCGGCCAGCTTCCGGCCACGGCCGGTGCGGATCGCCTTCGCGCAGGGCGATCGCTACGTCATCGAAGACGGCTTGAGCGCGGGCGAACAGGTGGTCACCACCGGCGCCTTCCTGCTCAAGACTGAGATCTTGAAGGGCAGCATCGGCGCCGGCTGCTGCGAAACCGAAGCTCCCAAGCGCTAACCGGGCCGCCCGCCCTTCGCCCATGCTCAACCGCCTCATCCGCTGGTGCCTGGCGCACCGGGCCTTGGTGCTGCTCCTCGCCCTCGGCTTCACCGGGCTCGGCCTGCTGTCCTTGTCGCAGCTCCGCGTCGACGCCTTCCCCGACACGACGCCGGTCCAGGTCCAGATCAACACGGTGGCGCCGGCGCTGTCGCCGCGCGAGCTCGAGCAGCAGATCACCTTCCCGGTGGAGCAGCTGATCGCCGGCATCTCCGGGCTGGTCGAGGTGCGCTCGATCTCGAAGTTCGGCTTGTCGCAGGTCACCGCCCAATTCGAGGACGGCACCGACGTCTACTTCGCCCGCCAGCGCATCGGCGAGCGGTTGGCCTCGCTGGAGCTGCCCGAGGGCCTGCCGCAGCCGGAGATGGGGCCGGTCGCGA
>CAZXTO010000125.1:0-9063 GCA_964643675.1 uncultured Planctomycetales bacterium | reverse complement strand
ATCGGTGCGGTGATCCTGATCGCGAGCGGCATCGGCAGCTGGCGCATCATGCTCGGCTGCCTGCTGGGCATGGCCGGCATGGCCTCGCTGCTGAACCTGCTCGCCCCCTCCCCCGAGCACTACCTGGCGATCCCGTGGCACTGGCACCTGGTGGTCGGCGGCTTCGCCTTCGGCACGGTCTTCATGGCCACCGACCCGGTGTCGGCCTCCCAGACCGAGACCGGCAAGTGGATCTACGGCGCCCTGATCGGGGTGCTGACCGTGTTGGTGCGGGTGGTCAATCCCGCGTACCCGGAGGGGATGATGCTGGCCATCATCTTCATGAACATCTTCGCCCCGGTGATCGACTACTACGTCGTCAAGGCCAACATCAAGCGTCGGGAGCAGCGCCTTGGACTTCAGTAACAAGTACATCGTCAGCTTCGCGCTGGCCGTCTGCCTGGGCTGCTCGCTGGTCGTGTCCGTGTTCGCGGTCGGCCTGAAGGAGCGCCAGGAGGTCAACAAGAAGCTGGACCTGCAGACCAACATCCTGGTGGTCGCGGGCCTGATCGAGGCCAGCGCCAAGCCCACCGTGGAGGAGGTCAACCAGCTGTTCGAGGACATCGAGACCTCGCTCTACGACCGCGCCACCGGCGCCCTGGTCGGCCCCGCCCCCGAGGGCTACGACGTCAACGCCCTGATGGCGGACGCCAAGACCGCCGACAAGGGGAGCAGCACCGAGGAGCTCGGGGTGGAGGACCTGGCCCGGGTCGGCAACCTGCCGAACGAGCTGCTGGTGTTCCAGGTCCGGACCGCCGGCAAGGAGTGCTGGGTGCTGCCGATCTGGGGCAACGGCCTGTGGTCGACCCTGAAGGGATTCCTGTGCCTGGAGCAGGACCTGCAGAAGATCCGCGGCATCACCTTTTACGACCACGGCGAGACCCCCGGCCTCGGCGGCGAGGTCGACAACCCGAACTGGAAGGCCCTGTGGTCCGGCAAGGCCATCTACGACGAGGCCGGCGAGCTGCGCCTCGAGGTCACCAAGTTCGGCAAGGTGGCCGACGACCGCTACCAGGTCGACGGCATCTCCGGCGCCACGATCACCAGCGTCGCGGTCGGCTTCTTCATCCAGACCTGGATGAGCGAGGCCGGCTACGGTCCCTTCCTCAGCGCCAACGGGAGGGCTTGAGCCATGGATAGCAAGACCCGCAAGGTCCTCGTCGACCCGCTCCACATCAACAACCCGGTGACCCTGCAGGTGCTCGGCATCTGCTCGGCGCTGGCGGTGACGACCAAGCTCGAGACCTCGATCGTGATGTCGGGGGCCCTCACCTTCGTGCTGATGGGCTCGAACATCGTGATCTCGGCGCTGCGCAACAAGATCCCCGGCAGCGTGCGCATCATCGTCCAGCTGGCGGTGATCGCCTCGCTGGTGATCGTGGCCGACCAGATCCTGAAGGCCTTCCTCTACGACGTCAGCAAGCAGCTGTCGGTCTTCGTCGGCCTGATCATCACCAACTGCATCGTGATGGGCCGGGCCGAGGCCTTCGCCATGGCCAACCCGGTCGGCAAGTCGGCGCTCGACGGCCTCGGCAACTCGGCCGGCTACTCGATCATCCTGATCATCGTCGGCTTCTTCCGCGAGCTGCTCGGCTCCGGCAAGATCCTCGGCTACACGGTCATGGAGACCACCAACAACGGCGGCTGGTACTACGGCAACGGCCTGCTGGTGCTGTCGCCCGGCGCCTTCTTCCTGATCGGCCTGATCATCTGGGTCCAGCGCTGGATCAGCCCCTCGATCCAGGAGGAGGAGTAGACCATGGAGCTGCTCAACCTGTTCATCAAGTCCATGTTCGTCGAGAACATGGCCCTGGCCTTCTTCCTCGGCATGTGCTCCTTCCTGGCGGTGGCCAAGAAGGTGGACACGGCGATGGGCCTGGGCGCCGCGGTGACCTTCGTGCTGATCGTCACGGTGCCGCTCAACAACCTGATCTACACCTACCTGCTGAAGGAGGGCGCCCTGAGCTGGGTCAGCGCTGACCTGGGAGACGTCGACCTCAGCTTCCTGGGCTTCATCGCCTTCATCGCCACGATCGCGGCGATGGTGCAGATCGTGGAGATGACGATCGACAAGTTCGCCCCCAAGCTCTACGCGAGCCTGGGCGTGTTCCTGCCGCTGATCGCGGTCAATTGCGCCATCCTCGGCGCCTCCTTGTTCATGGTGCAGCGCGAGTACGACTTCGCCCAGAGCACCGTCTACGGCCTCGGCTCCGGCATCGGCTGGTGGCTGGCCATCGTCGCCCTGGCCGCCCTGCGCGAGAAGATGAAGTACTCCAACGTGCCGCCGGCCCTGCGCGGGCTCGGCATCACCTTCCTCATGACCGGCCTGATGGCCATGGGCTTCATGCTCTTCGGCGGCATCCAGCTGTAAGGAGACGGATCATGGATTTCACGACCATCGGACTCGGCGTCGCCATGTTCTGCTTCGTGGTGCTCGCCATGGTGGGCATCCTGCTGTGGGCCAAGAGCAAGCTGGTGCAGAGCGGCGACGTACGCCTCGTCATCAACAACGACGAGGAGAACGCCCTCGCCACCCCCGCCGGCGGCACCCTGCTGTCGACCCTGGCGGACAAGAAGCTGTTCGTGCCCTCCGCCTGCGGCGGCGGCGGCACCTGCGCCCAGTGCAAGGTGCAGGTCCACGAGGGCGGCGGCGACCTGCTGCCGACCGAGGAGGGCCACATCAACCGCGGCCAGGCCAAGGAGCACTGGCGCCTCGCCTGCCAGGTGAAGGTCAAGCAGGACATGAAGATCCAGGTCCCGGACGAGGTCTTCTCGGTCAAGAAGTGGGAGTGCGAGGTGCTGTCCAACGACGGCGTCGCCACCTTCATCAAGGAGTTCCGGGTCCAGCTGCCCGAGGGCGAGACGATCGACTACCGCTCCGGCGGCTACATCCAGATCGAGATCCCCCCGCACGACATCGACTTCAAGGAGATCGACGTCGAGGAGGAGTACCGCGGCGACTGGGACCAGTACGACATCTGGCGCTACCGCTCCAAGACCGACGAGACGGTCGAGCGGGCCTACTCGATGGCCAGCTACCCGGCCGAGGGCAACGTGCTGATGCTCAACGTGCGCATCGCCACTCCCCCGCCGCGCGGCCCCGAGGGCATCCCGCCGGGCAAGGGCTCGAGCTTCATCTTCAACCAGAAGCCGGGCGACAAGGTCATCATCTCCGGTCCTTACGGGGAATTCTTCCTCAAGGACAACGACAAGGAGAAGGTCTTCATCGGCGGCGGCGCCGGCATGGCGCCGATGCGCTCGCACCTGATGCACCTGTTCCGGACCGAGGAGACCGACCTCAAGGTGAGCTTCTGGTACGGCGCCCGCTCGCTGCGGGAGGCCTTCTACATGGAGGACTTCAACGCCATCCAGGAAGATTTTCCGAATTTCCAGTGGCATCTGGCCTTGTCCGAGCCGCTACCGGAGGATGAATGGACTGGGCTGACGGGATTCATCCATCAGGTCCTGCTCGACGAGTACCTGTCCAAGCACCCGGAACCGGAAGAATGCGAGTACTACATGTGCGGCCCGCCGATGATGAACTCCGCCGTCCTGCAGATGCTGGACGACCTCGGAGTCGAGCGGGAGAACATCTTCCTGGACGATTTCGGCGGCTGATCGCCGACGCCACGGCGAGCACACGTCAGGCAGGCGGCCGCGCGGCCGCCTGCCTGCTGCTTTTGGGGGCCGCGCTGGGCTCCTGCGGCGGTGAGCAGGGGCCGCCCCAGGACTTCGTGCTGCTGAGCGGCTCCGCCATGGGCACCAGCTGGCAGGTCAACCTGGTCGACCCGCCGGCCGCCGCCGCCGACCTGCAGCGCGAGGTCCAGGAGATCCTCGGCCGCGTCGAGGACCGCATGTCGACCTACCAGGCAGACTCCGAGCTGAGCCGCTTCAACCAGAGCAGCTCGACCGATCCGATCCCGTTCACCGAGGAGACCCTGGGAGTGGTGGCCGAGGCCCTGCGCCTGGCCGAGCTGAGCGGCGGCGCCCTCGACCCCACCGTGCTGCCGCTGGTCAACCTGTGGGGCTTCGGCCCGGCCGGCCGCCGCGCCGGGGTGCCCAGCGCCGCCGAGATCGAGCTGGCCCTGTCGCAGACCGGCTGGGGCCGGATCGAGCTCGACCTGGAGGCCGGCACGCTGGCCAAGCACGACCCGGCCTTGAAGCTGGACCTGAGCGCGGTGGCCAAGGGATATGGGGTGGACGCGGTCTTCGACCGCCTGCGGGAGCTCGGCTGCGAGCACGTCTTCGTCGAGGTCGGCGGCGAGATCCGCGCGTCCGGCACCAACGCCAAGGGCAACCCCTGGCGGGTGGGCATCGACAAGCCCTCGCTGATGGCGGCTCCCGGCCAGGCCGTGCAGCAGGTGATCGAACTCGATGACCTGGCCCTGGCCACCAGCGGCGACTACCGCAATTTCCGCGAGTTCGACGGCAAGCGCTACTCGCACACCCTCGACCCGCGCACCGGCAAGCCGGTGACCCACGGCTTGGCCTCGGTCAGCGTGCTCGCCCCGAGCTGCATGGTGGCCGACTCGGTCGCCACCACCATCGCCGTGCTCGGCCCCGAGCAGGGCTGGGACTTCGCCGCCCAGATCGAGGGCGTGGAGGTGCTGCTGGTCAGCCGCGACGCCGAGGGCGCGCTGCAGGAGCGGATGAGCGCCGGTTTCACCGAGCGGCTGGCGACCCGCTAGGGGCGTCCAGACCCGCGGGCGGAAGGCTCAGGCGCCAGGCGGACCGGCTCGGATTCCCGGCGGGCCGACTCAGACTTCCAGCGTCCCCGCCCCGCCCGTCGCAGGTTGGGCGCCCGCCTCGCGCTGGTCGCGGAAGTAGTCCTTGCGCTTGGGGTAGCCCAGCTCGGCCAGCTTGACCAATTCGTTGCCCTCGTCGGAGGCGCACAGATCGTTCTCCTTGCGGGCGCACAGGCAGTCGCCGAGGGCCTCGCCGTCGGGGCCCATGGCGCCGCCGCAGGAGCCGCTCAGGCGCTTGCCGGCGATCAACACACCCACCGCCATGCCGGCGACCGCCAGCACGAAGATGCCGAAGCTGAGCAGGAAGGTCAGCACCCGGGAATTCTACCGCGAACCGCCGGCCTCGGCCGGCTTCGGCTCGGGCAGTCCGGCGGCCATCTCGACGAAGGCCGGCACCGAGTCGGCGAAGGCCTCCTTGGCGTCGTCCGAGATCGGGTCGGCGCCGAGGTAGACGTCGAAGAGGGCCAGCGCCAGGTGCTCGGACTTCACCTCGCCGAGCAGCTTGCCGTCGACCATGGTCAGCAGCCGGCCGCCGGGGTGCCAGGCGAAGATCAGCTCGGTCTCCTCGGTCAGCTCCTTGGTGAAGTAGCTCTTGAAGGTCTTGAGGGCCTGCTTGGCGGCGGCGACGTCCTCCTCCTTGCCGGACTTGGCGAGCTTCTTGAGGCGCGGCTCGAGCGAGTCCTGGAAGGCCTCGGCGATGTCCTCGCCGTCGACGTCGCGGGTCATCACCCAGCGCAGCCCCTTGGAGAACTTGCCATCCAGCAAGGCCTGGTACATCTTGCCGCTCTTCCGGCGCTGCTTCATCGACAGGTCCTGGTAGGCGGCGAGGGCGGCGGCGGCCGGCTTGGCCTCGAGGTAGAGGCCGAAGGCGTAGACCTTGACCCCGAAGATGGTCTTGGTCCGGATCCCGACGTCCAGCAGGTGGAGGGTGGTCTTGGTGCCGGGGAAGCTCCGCCACTGGGCGAATTGGACCTCGCTCTTCGGTTCCTCCACGGTCGGCGCCGGGGAGTCCTCCTGCGCGACGGCGCTGGGAGCGAAGGCGAACAGGGCGAGGGCGAGCAGGGGCAGCAGCGGTCGGTACATGAGGGTTCCTCCGCCGGCAGGATAAGGTCGCGGCCCCGGAGGGGATTCCGGGGCCGCAGGATCGGGGATGGATTCGAGCCGCGCTGTTGCGCGTCGAGGGGGCCCTAACGGGCCCCGGCGGCCGCCTCCGCGGCGCGCTGGTCGGCCTCGGTCTGGCCGGCGTTGCAGACCCGCTCGACCGACTCCGCGAAGCCCTCCTTCGCGTCCTCGTCCAAGGGATCGTCATCCAGGTAGCAAGCGAACAAGGCCAAGCAAAGGGCTTCGGATTCGAGGGTGCCGACCACCTCGCCGTCGATCGAGGTGACCAACCGGCCGCCCGGATACCAGCTGAAGGTGGCCTCCATGCCCTTGCTGAGCTCGGCGTCGAAGTAGCCGCGGAAGCTCGCGAGGGCGCGCTGGGTGTCGGCCTTGACCTGGGCGCTCTTGCGCTTGGTGAGGCGCTTCAGGCGCGGGCCGAGCACGTCGTCGAAGGCCTCGGCGACGTCGTCTCCGTCCACGTCGCGGCGCAGGATCCAGCGCACGCTCTTGGCGAAGTCTCCCGACCACAGGTCGCGGTAGAAGTCCTCGTCCTTGCGCCGCTTCGAGGCCGGCACGCCGTCCCAGGAGGACATCGCCGCGGCGGCGCCCTCCGGCTCGACGTAGAAGCCGAAGGCGTAGATCTTGATCGCCAGGAAGGTCTTGGTGTAGAGGCCGGTGCCGATCAGGAGCTGCTTCTCCTCGCCGCCCGGGAAGCTGCGGTATTCGGAGAAGCGGACCTCCGAACGCGGCTCCTCGACCTGGCCGAGCTCGTCCAGCCAGCTGCCCTGCTGCGCGAGCAGGGAGGAACCGCCCCAGCCGAGGGCGAGGGTGAGCAGAACGAGAGCGGGCAAACGCATGTTCCCCTGCTCTTCGGTCAGCCGAGGCGGCGGACTGTAGCGGCCTTATGCTCCGGGCATGCGCGGCCTCCCCACCGCCCCCGTCCTGCTCCTGACCCTGCTGCCCCTGACGGCCGGCCTCGCCGGCTGCGCCGGTTCGCCGGCCGAGACCGGGGCGGCCGTCCTGCTCGACGAAAACAAGCTTCCGGACTGGACCGTGGTCGGCAACGCCAGCTTCAGCTGGGAGGACGGGGCCCTCTACGGCCGCGAGGCCGGGGCCCGCAACAGCTTCCTGCTGAGCCCGCGCGAGTATTCCGACTTCGTGCTGGAGTGTGAAGTGAAGATCGAAGCGGGCGGCAATTCCGGGATCCAGCTGCGCTCCCACCTGCGCTCGGACGGGGTCGTCTTCGGCTACCAGATCGAGATCGACCCGAGCGAGCGCTCCTGGAGCGGCGGGCTCTACGACGAGAGCCGACGCGGCTGGCTGGACGACCTCTCGGATCAACCCGAGGCCCGCGCCGCCTTCCAGGTCGGCGAGTGGAACCAATTCCGGATCGAGTGCCGCGGCGAGCGCATCCGCAGCTGGGTCAACGGCGTGCCCTGCGCCGACTTCGAGGACCACCTCGACGCCAGCGGCCACCTCGCCTTCCAGGTCCACGGCGGCGACGGCACCCACGTGCGCTGGCGCGAGCTGCGGATCGAGGAGCTGACGGCGACCGACTGAGCCGGCCCGCGACGGCGCCGCTTGGAGCCTCGCTCAGGCCAGGCCGCCGTCGACCTCGAGCAGCACCTTGCCGAAGGCGGTGCGGTCGGCGAGCTTGCGGTGAGCCTCGGCGACCTGCTCGAGCGGGAAGCGTGAGTCGATCACCGGCCGCAGGCGCCCGGCGAAGACGTGCTCGGCCACCTCCTTCTGGGCGCCGAGCCCGCCCATGGTGCTGCCGAGGATGCTCAGGGTCTTGAAGAAGATCGGCGCGAAATGGAGCTTCATCTCGGCGCCGCTGGTGACGCCGCAGGTCACCAGGCGGCCGCCGCGCGCCATCAGCCACAGCCCCTGGGGGATGGTGTCGGCGCCGGCGTGATCGACGATGACGTCGACGCGGGCGCCGCCGGCCCAGGCCTTGGCCTCGGCGGCCCAATCCTGCTGGCGGTAGTCCACCCCATGATCGGCGCCCTGCTCGCGAGCGCGGGCCAGCTTGTCGGCGCTGCCGGCGGTGACCATCACCTCGGCGCCCCACAGCTTGGCGATCTGGGTGGCGGCGACCGAGACCCCGCTGCCGGCGGCGTGGATCAGGACCTTCTCCCCCGGCCGCAGCTGGCAGCGCTCGATCAGCATGTTCCAGGCCGTGAGGTAGGTCAGCGGGAAGGCGGCGGCCAGGTCGAGCGGGAAGGCGTCCGGCAGCGGCATCAGGTTCTCGACCTTGACCACCGCGTAGTCGGCGTTGCCGCCGTCGCAGGTCTCGCCGTAGATGCCGTAGCGGGCGCACAGGTTGTGGTGGCCGCTCACACAGGGCCGGCAGCGGCCGCAGGAGTGGCCGGGGGCGACCGCCACCCGCGTCCCGGGCGCCAGCTCCTCGGTGCCGGGGCCGCAGGCGTCGATCACGCCGCTGAAGTCGCAGCCGAGGGTCATCGGCAGCGGGAAGCGGTGGCCGGGCACGCCGCGCCGGACCCAGGTGTCCAGGTGGTTCAGGGCCGCCCAGGCGACCTTCAGCCGGACCTCGCCCGGCCCCGGCTCGGGGACCGGGTGCTGTTCCAGGGCAAGGACCTCGAAATCGCCGTGCTGGTGGACGCGGACCGCTCGCATGGGGCGGATTGTAGGCCGGCCCGGAGGCCGGGAAAGCGGCCCCCTAGGCGGCTTTTCCGCCGCTTTTCCCTTTTGGGTGGTCGGTTTCTGGGAACCGTCTTCCTAGCGGGCAGCTCTCACCCAGGAGGCCCCGTGGGGCCTTCTCCATCCTCCAGCACCCCTCTCCGCCGCCATGCGTCCCCAATTGAATCCGCTCCCGGTCTGCCTCCTCCTGTTGCTCTCCGCCCCGCTCACGGCCCAGCTCGCCGGCGGGGAGTGGGACCTCCTGCGGCAGGACCTGGGGCCGGACGCGGGCGGCCGGGCCGGGGAATCGGTCGCGGCCTGCGGCGACCTGAACGGTGACGGCGTCGGCGACCTGATCATCGGCATGCCCTTCGCCTCGCCCGGCGGCCTGGCGGCGGCGGGCGCGGCCCGGGTCCTGTCGGGCGCCGACGGCAGCGAGCTGTACCGCTTCGACGGCACCATCGCCGGCGGCCTGGCCGGGGTGTCGGTCGCCACCGGCGCCTTGCTCTACCAGATCGACGGGCACAAACCCGCCGGC
>CAZXTO010000124.1:0-9144 GCA_964643675.1 uncultured Planctomycetales bacterium | reverse complement strand
GCCTCGGCCGCCGTCAAGGCCACTACCAGGTGTGGACTCCGCCGGACAGCAACATCGGCCCGCTGACCCTGACGATGACGAACACCCCGGTGCTCGACTCGCAGGTCGACATCCAGGTCGACAGCATCAAGGAGAACGCCAACCTCTACTGCTACATCGGCACCACCCAGTCGCCGACCACCACCGCCGAAGGCTTCCAGATCGACATCGGCGGCCTGATGGGCGGCTCCGGCGGCAACGACTACTTCGAGCTCGCCTCGGGCGTCACCGGCGGCAGCTACAGCACCGGCTACCAGCTGCCGATCACCCTGCCCCCGGGCCAGGCGATCTTCCTCCAGGTGGTCGAGCAGCGCGGCGTCTTCGACCGCATCAGCAACGTCGACGGCGGCGTGATCCAGGACCGCTCGATCGAGCTGGACATCTCCGCCCCGCTGCAGGTGAACTGGACCTCCACCCTGGAGACCAAGTACGCGCACCGCGACACCGCCGCTGTCGTGTACTACTTCCTGGGCCTGAACCAGGGCAGCGCCACCTACCTCGGCAGCATCAACACCGGCCTGTCCAACCCCTACTCCTACATCGACTTCACCTCGCCGGACCAGTACGGCAACGCGAGCAAGCCGTGGCTGGTGCCCTCGACCATCAACGGTCACGCGCTCTCCGGACGCACGGTGCTGCTGTCGACGGTCTCCTACCACGGCGGCGACCAGCGGCTGGGCTACTACGGCCCGACCACGATCCTGTAGGCGCGACGATTCCAAGAGGCCTTCCGCCTCTGCCCGAGCGAGCCCGACGGTTCTCCGCCGGGCTCGTCCGTTTTTGGGGAACCTCAGGATTGGCGGGGACTAGCATCCGTCACGGCCGTTTCTTCCAACCGACCACCCCTTCCTTCCTTGCTGATGATTTGGACCCGTTTCCTTTTCGCCCTCCTGGTCTGCGCCGCCGCCCTGCCCGCCCAAGGCACCTGGCGGCATCGGATCGACCTCCCCGGAACCGAAGCCGACGGCCTCTTCGGCTCCGCCCTCGCCACCGCGGGGGACCTCGACGGAGACGGCCTGCCCGAGCTCCTGGTGGGATGCCCGGGGGACACTCGCGGCGGCCTCGACGCGGGTGCGCTCCAGGTCCGCGACGGTCAAGACGGCTCCCTCCTGCTCGACCTGCCGGCCTCCTTCGCCGGCGAGCAGCTCGGCGCGGCCGTGCTCGGCCTGCCCGACCTGAACGGAGACGGCGTCGCGGAGTTCGCCGGCGGCGCGCCGTTTGCCAGCGGCCCGCTGGGCGCCGCCCAGGGCCAGGTGCTGGTCTTCGATGGCGCCAGCGGAGCGGTGATCGACACCCTGCTCGGCCCCGCCGGCGGCGACCGCTTCGGCCGCGCGCTGGCCCTCTGCGACCACGACGGCGACGGCAGCCGCGAGCTGGCGGTGGGCGCGCCCGGCGCGCTGGGCGGTGATGGCGAGGTCCGCTTCTACTCCTGGAGCGGCGCGGCCTACGCGCTGGTTCCCGGCGGCGTCCTCGCGGGAACCCCCGCCAGCCAGGAGCAGTTCGGCTTCGCCCTGGACGGCCCCGGTGAGCTGCTCGGCAATGGCGGCGCCGAAGAACTCGTGGTCGGCGCTCCCCTGGCGCAGGACGGCGGATCGAATTCCGGTGCCATCGCGGCCTACTCCGGCCTGAGCCTGGTCAAGCGCTGCTCCCCGACCGGGACCGATACCTTCGCCGGCTACAGCGTCAGCGCCCAGGCGGGTTCCCCGCCGCTCATGGCCGCCGGCGCCCCGAGCACCCACCTCGGGGCCCTCCACGTCTACGACGTCCAGACCGGCACGCAGACCCACCAGGCCTCCGGCTACGCCCTTGGGGATCGCTTCGGGGCCTCCGTGGCCCTGCTCGGCGACCGGGACTTCGACGGCCATCCCGAGATCGCGGTCGGAGCCCCGGAGGCGCACGGCGGCCGAGGAGAGGTCTGGCTGCTCGGCCTCCAGGTCGACCCGCCGGTCCAGTTGCGAAACC
The DNA here is from genome assembly GCA_964643675.1 of uncultured Planctomycetales bacterium. Taxonomy (GTDB): domain Bacteria; phylum Planctomycetota; class UBA1135; order UBA1135; family UBA1135; genus J029. The sequence goes on along the minus strand of CAZXTO010000124.1, from coordinate 7,143 downwards.
TGCCGGGCGACCTTCGCTTCCCCCAGGCCCGGTACGGCAGGGTCGTCGCGCGGCTCGACCCCCTGTCACAGGGCCGCCAGCCGGAGCTGGCGATCGCGGCCCCGATGGCGTCCCTGTTCGGCCTCCCGCAGGTCGGTGGGGTCCGCATCTGGCTGCCGCCGGACACGCCTGAAGTCGGGCCCGGGCTGACCCTGCCCACCACGCTCGACCCTGCCCTGCCGAACCCGGTCACGGTCGACACGATCCGGAACGGGGCCTCCGTCTACCTGTATGCCGGCACCGTTCCCGCGCCCAGCACTTCGATCGAGGGTCATGAGCTCGCCATCTCCGGCCTGGTCGGCGGCACCGGCGGTTTCGACTCCTTCGATCGAGCCTACAACGTCATCGGGGGGACCCATGCCGGGAGCTTCACGGTCCCCTCGGGCGTGCCGACCGGCGATACGCTCTACTTCCAAGCCGTGACGGATCGGAGCGGCTACCTGCTCGAGAGCCTCACCGAAGCCCGGAGCGTCGGCAACACCGGCATGACCCTGACCCCACAGGGCAGCTTCCAGGTCAACACCATCTTGACCCTCCAGGTGGCCGGAGCCCACGCCAGTACCAACGCCATCGTCTACTTCTTCGTGGGCCACCGACTCGGTGCCGCGACCTACCTGGGCAGCCTCAATACCGGCTTATCGCAACCCTACGGCTACATCGACTTCACCATACCCGACGCCCAAGGGAACGCCAGCTACCCCTGGCTCGTCCCGGCCACGATGCACGGCTACGCGCTCGCCGGGCGCGACCTCTACCTGACCTCGACCTCCTGGTACGTGGGCGACCAGCTCCTGGCCATCAGCGGCCCCCACCTCTTCCCGTAGCGAGGTCGGCGTCGAGGGCCCTCTCCTGAGGGCCCTCGTTTCAATTCGGGCCTCAAGCCGGGGCAGATGCTGCCGCTGAGGGGAGGCGACGCATCCGCTTCGACCATGCTGCCCATTCTTCCCCTCTTGCCCCTCGCGGCCGCCCTGCTGAGCCTGGCCGCGCCTCCTTTGTCCGCTCAAGGCGGGCCCGATCTCCAGATCCCGGTCCAGCTCGAGGAGCGCACCGGCCTCGACCAGCCGGCCTGGCCGGTGGCCTTGGGCGTGCCGCTCGCCCCCGGCGAGCTGCCCTCGCTGACCGCGCTCGAGATCGACGCCGGCGGCCGGCGCCTGCCGGCCGAGGCCGAGGTGCTGTCCCGCTGGGAGGACGGCTCGGTGCGCTGGATGCGGGTCGAGTTCGAAGCGCCGGCCTTGGACGCCGACCAGGTCTTCGAGGGCACCCTGCGGCCCCGCAGCGGCTCGCTGGCGCCGGACGGCCTGCTCGAGCTGCGCGGCGGCGACGGCGAGCCGTGGGAGGTGGACACCGGCGTCGTGCGGCTGCTCGAATCCGCCGGCGGCGGCGAGCTGTTCCTGCTGCGCGACGCCACCGGCGCGCTGCTGCAGGCGCCCGCCCGCAGCGCCATCGCGACCGCGGCTGGCGAGCTCAAGCCCGCCGCCCCGGCGCCGATGAGCGTCGAGCGGCAGTCGGCCTTGTCGGTGACCCTGAAGCAGGTCGAGGAGCTCGAGGCCGCCGACGGCCACCTCGCCGCCACCCTCACCACCCGGGTGACGCTCTACCGCGGCTCGGCGCTGGTCCGGATCCAGCAGAGCCTGGACATCCTGCGCGGGGTCCACTCGATGCGCGAGTGGAGCCTGAGCCTGCCGGTGGCGGAGCCCGGCAAGCGCACCTGGGCGCCGCTGCGCGAGGGCCACATCGCCCGCCACCGCGGCGACGCGGTGATGCGGCAGACCGAGCTCGAGGCCTTCGAGTTCCAGGGCAAGGAGCAGTCCGGCGCCTTCCCCGGCGTGGTGGCGGTCAACGGCCTCAGCGCCGGCCTGCGCCACTTCCGCGAGCTGCTGCCGACCGAGGCCCGCCGCGAGGGCGACGCGCTGGTGTTCGACTTCTGCCCCGGCCGCGCCGCCGACCCGGTGGTGCTGGAGGAGGGCTTCGGCCGCACCATGGAGCTGTGGCTGCGCGCGACGGCGCCCAAGGCGGCCGAGCTGCAGGCCTTCGCCGGCATGCTGGCGACGCCGCACCGGCCGCACTGCACGCCGGAGTGGTACACCGGCGCAGACGCCTTCGGCCAGCTCGCCCTGGCCCAGCAAGGCGACCACGCGGCGCTCGAGGAGAAGCTGGCCCAGTCGACCGATGAGATCCTGGACCGTCGGCTCGCCAAGGAGGCGATGAACTTCGGCATCCAGCACTTCGGGGACTTCTTCGACCGCGAGCACACGATCAGCTACTACGGCGCCCTGCAGCAGGAGTACGACCCCGGCGTGGTGCTGTTCCAGCAGTTCCTGCGCTCGGGTGACGTGGACTACCTCGAGCCCGCCATGGAGCTCGCCTGGCACCTGGTCGACGTCGACATGACGCCCTACGGCGGCTGCTTCCAGCACCGCGCCACCAAGCACCACGTAGACTCGTGGATCGCCGGCATCTTCGCCGAGGACCTGGCGGCGGACTGCCGGGCCTGGTCCGGCTACGACGGCAGCCTGAGCAGCGTGCTGGCCTGGGTCGAGCGGCAGTGGAGCCGTAAGGCGGCCGACTCGCTCGACGAGTGGGTGGCGCTCGAGCGCGACCGCGGCATCCCCGAGGAGGAGCTGGAGGGCCGCCTGTTCGCGATGATCGGCTTCCACCTCGTCACCCGGCTCGAGGAGCAGCTGCCGAGCAAGGGCGACGCCACGATCCAAGAATACGCCCGCCAGATGGCGACGCTGCCGGACAGCCGCGCGCGCGGCTACGACGATGCCGAGGCCGACTTCGCCGGCTTCTTCCAGCTCTACGGCGGCTCCTGGGACGAGTTCCCGTCCTTCCACGTCGACAACAGCCCGATCCCGAGCCAGCGCCACCAGCCCGGACACTCGGTGGTCCAGAGCGTGGTCCTGGCCCACCTGCTGAGCGGCGAGCCGCGTTTCCGCGAGCGCGCCCTGGCCTTCGGCCGCCACCACCACGAGGAGCTGGTGCCGCGCGCGATCGCCACCATCGAGCGCAACCGCGACCGCACCAACGACACCCTCTACACCCGCAACCTGGCCTGGCCGGTGATCAGCCTCAGCACCCTGGTGGACCTGAGCTGTGGCATGCCCGAGGAGCAGGCGCTGCGCGCCGAGATGCTCGCGGCGATGGATGATTGCGTCGACACCCTGTTGACGATCCCGGTCAGTCGCGTGCGCTCCTCGATCCACGCCGGCATGACCCTCGAGGGCATGGCGATCCATCACCAGCGCAGCGGGCGGACCGAGGTCGCCGACTACCTGAAGACCCTGGCGCGGCATTGGGCGGCGACCCAGTACGACTGGGACGAGCACGCCTTCCGCTACCGCCAGCACGGCGCCACCGAGGCCTACCACGGCATGTCCGGCCTGGTCCTCTACGGCCTCGCCTACGCCGAGCAGCTCGAGCACGATGAGGACCTGTGGGCGGTGATCCAGGACGCCTGGGACCACCTGCCGCAGAAGACCGGCTACGCCAAGTCCTACGCCATGCTCTACCGGGCGGCCCCACGGATCCTGCACCAGGTCCGCCAGCTGCGCCTGAGCCAGCCCTGAGCCTCGGCTGCGCCCAAGAGCCCGCGGGAGGGGCCGCCGCCCGGCAGCGGCGGCCGGCTCCCATTCGGGCCTCAGTCTTCCTCATTCCCGGCCGAAAATAGGAAGGAGGAAAACGTGGAGAAGGACACCAGCCCGAGCGCGTGGAGCGCGGCTGCGGGGCGCAGAGCGCCCCGCAGCCGACGATGGCCCGTCCTGGCCCTGTGCCTCGCGGCGGCCTGCAGCGGTGGCGGCGGCTCCGGGGAGGGCGGCGGCGGAGGCGGAGGCGGCGGCCAGAACCTGGGCACCGGGGCCGACTTCGAGGTCTCCGTCAGCGCCGAGGAGCGCTCGGGAACCGACCAGCCGGCCCTGCCGGTCCGCTTCGGCCTGCCGTTCCCCGCCGGCGAGCTGGAGGACGCCGTCAAGCTGGAATGGGAGCTCAGCGGCGGCGACCGCATCCCGGCCGAGAGCGCGGTGCTGGCCCGCCACGACGACGGCAGCGTGCGCTGGTTGCAGGTCGAGGCGCTGGCGCCGGCGATGAGCGCGGACTCCAGCCTGACCGGGGTGCTGAAGCCGCGCCAAGGCCAGCTCCCCCACCCGGGCAGCCTGGCCCTCACCGAGGCCAGCGGCTCGCAGCCGCTGAAGGTCGAGCACCCGCTCTACACCTTCCGCTCCAGCTCCACCGCGGGCGAGCTGTTCACCCTCACCGGCAAGAACGGCGGCGGCCTGAGCGCGGCGGCCAGCTTCGAGCTGGAGACCGCGGCGGGAGTCCTCAGCCCGGTCGCCGGCGGCGCCTTCACGGTGGAGCAGCACAACCCGCTGGCCCTGCACCTGGTCCGCCGCGACGACTTCGAGGAGGGCGGCGTGGTGGTGGCGCGGCTCACCACCCGGCTCAGCTTCTGGCGCGGCGACTCCGCCTTGCGCTGGCAGCAAACCCTCGAGATCCTGCGCGAGACCCACGCCATGGTCGGCTGGCGGCTGAACCTGCCGCTGGCCTCGCCCGGCGCCGACGCCCGCCTGGTCGACACCGACGGCGCGGTCGAGCTGGTCAGCGGCGACTTCACCCGCACCCAGGTCGACCAGGCCACCCTGCGCCGCGACGGCAGCGACGAGTCCGGGCGCCACCCCGGCGCGGTCGGCTTCGCCGGCACCCAGGTCGCGGCGCGCCACTTCTGGCAGCTGGCCCCCACCACCCTGGAGCGCAGCGGAGACACCCTGCGCTACGACTTCTGCCCCGAGGTCGACAGCCGCCGCGAGGCGCTCGACGCCGGCTTCGGGCGCACCGTCGAGCTGTGGTTGCGGGTCGGACCCGAGGCGGACAGCCTCGACCCGGCGGGCGCCGCGGCCGGCGTGGCGGCGCCGCTGCTGCCGCACGCGGATGCGGACTGGTACTGCGACTCCGGCGTGCTCGGCCCGCTCGGCGAGTCCCTGCCCGGCGACCACGCCCTGCTCGAGGAGAAGATCGCTCAGTCCACCGACCTCCTGTTCTGGAAGAACGACACCCAGCCGGAGTGGAACTACGGCATCCAGCACTACGGCGACTTCTTCGACCGCGAGAACGGCCTGGCCTATTGGGGCGCGCAGCAGCAGGAGTACGACCCCGCCTTCGTCATGGTGCAGCAGTTCCTGCGCACCGGCGACGTCGACTACCTGGAGCCGGCGCTGGACTGCGCCTGGCACTACGCCGACGTCGACACCAGCTGGTACGGCGGCACCTACCAGCACCGCGCCAGCCAGCACCACGTGGGCACCCACATCGCCAAGATCGTGGCGGCCGACTACCGCGCCAACTGGGAGGCCTGGCCGCAATACGACGGCAGCCTCGACAACGCCTTCGACTGGCTGCTGACCATGTACCTGCCCGGCTTCATCGCCAAGATCCAGCAGTGGATGGAGCCCGAGCAGCGCCGCGGCATCGACCAGGAGAGCGAGCTCGAGCTGGTGTTCCTGGTGGTGGGCTACAACGAGGTCAACCGCATCGGTCAGTACATGCCCTCGGGAACGGTCACGGTGATCCGCGACTTCGCCGCCTGGTACGCGGCCCAGTCCGAGATGCAGGCTTACGGCTACACCGACCCCGACGCGCAGTTCGCCGACTTCTTCGACCTGCACGGCGGCAGCTGGAGCTCCTTCCCCTCCTTCCACGTCGACGACACGCCGATCCCGCAGGAGCGCCACACCGGCGGCCATTCGCTGATCCAGGGCGTGATCCTCGGCCACCTGCTGAGCGGGGAGCCGCGCTTCCGCGAGGTCGCCCTGGCCTTCGGCGAGCACCAGATCGAGGACGTGGTGCCGTGGGCGGTGGACACCATCGTCGAGGAGCGAGACACCACCTCGGAGTACCTCTACATGCGGACCGTGGCCTGGCCGCTGGTGAACCTGCTCAGCCTCGCCGAGCTGTGCTCCGGCATGGAAGGCGAGGAGCAGCTGGCGGCCGACGCCCTGGCCGCAGCCCAGACCTGCGTCACGACCATCATCGAGACGCCGATCGACCGCTACCGGAGCAGCATCCACGCCGGCCTGGCGCTGGAGGGTCTGAGCCACTGGGATCGACGCACCGCCGACCCGGTCGCCCGCGCCTACCTCCACCAGCTGGCCCGGACCTGGGCCGCCACCCAGTACGACTGGAACGACCACGCCTTCCGCTACAAGTCCTTCGGCGTCACCGAGACCTTCCGCGGCATGACCGGCCTGCTGGCGCTCGGCCTGGCCTACTCGGAGTCCCTGGAGCACGACCAGGTGCTCTACGACACGCTGATGGACGCCTGGGACAACCTGCCGGTCCAGAGCTCCTACGCCAAGGCCTACGGCATGCTCTACCGCGGCGCTCCGCGCGCCCTGGCCTATATCCGCAACTTCCCGGCGCCCAGCCCGTAGCAGGTGGGAACCCCGGCCGCTGGCCCGGGTTAGGCTGGAAGCGTGCTCGTCACCACCCTCGCCCTGGCCCTGCTGGGCCCGCAGAACCTCCCGACCGAGGTGCCGGTCGCGGTCACCCGCAGCGGCCTGCGGGTGGAGGTCCTGCCGGGGACCACCGCCGACGAGCTCGCCCTCCGGACTCCCTACGGTCGTTTGCTCTGCCCCACCGACCCGGTGGTGCGGATCATCGACGGCGGCCCCCAGGAGCGGCGCCTGAACCGGTTGCGCAGCCACGCCGAGAGCGCCTTTTCCTCCTGGCTGACCGAGACCGACCGGGCCGGCCTGCTGATCGAGCTGGTCGACGGCTGCGAGGTGGCCCTGGCCGCGGATCCGGAGGCGCTCGAGCCGCGGCTGGTCCTGGAGCAGTGGGGCGCGCGGCTGGACCCGACGCCGGAGGGCCTGGAACGGGAGCGGCGCATCCGCTGGCTGCGCGAGGCCCACGCGCGCGCCACCCCCGCGCATGCCGCCCTGTACGGCGGCCGCCTGCTGGAGCGTCCCCAGCGCTTCGACCGCGCGGCCCAGTACCGCCGGGTCGCGCTCCGTCGACGCGAGCCGCACCAACAGATCGGGAATCTCCGCCTCGTTGACGGCGGCCACGACGCGCTCGTCGCCGCGATGGCCGGCTACCGGCGCGGGCTCGGCA
>CAZXTO010000123.1:0-9184 GCA_964643675.1 uncultured Planctomycetales bacterium | reverse complement strand
CCCTGGAAGAAGTGCTGGAGCTGATCCGCGCCCTCGCGCGGGAGGAGAACTCATGACCGCCGTCCTGGAATTCCGCGACCTGCGCCGCCGCTACCGTCCGCACGAGGAGGTGCTCGACGGCGTCGACCTGCGCCTCGATGCCGGCGAGGTGGTCGGCCTCCTGGGCCGCAACGGCGCCGGGAAGACCACCCTGATCCACGTGGCGATGGGCCTGCTGCGGCCGCACGGCGGCCTTGCTCGGGTCTTCGGGCTCGATCCGCAGACCGACGCGGTGGCGATCAAGCGCCGGGTCGGCTTCGTCTCGGAGGAGCAGATCCTGCCGCCGGGAATGCGCGCCGAGCAGGTCCTCGACTACCACCGCCAGCTGTTCCCCGGGTGGGACCCCGAACTGGAGAACCGCCTGCGCGAGCGCTTCCGCTTCGACCCGCGCGCCCGCGTCCGCACGCTCAGCAAGGGCCAGGCGCGGCAGCTGGCGCTGGTCTGCGCGGTCTCCCACCGCCCCGAGCTCCTCATCCTCGACGAACCCGGGGGCGGCCTCGACCCGGCCGCGCGGCGCGAGTTCCTCGAGACCTCGATCCAGCTGCTCAACGAGTCCGGCACCACGATCCTGTTCAGCTCGCACCACATGACCGACGTGGAGCGCATGGCCGACCGCATCGTCCTGCTCGACGAGCACCGGGTGCTCCTCGACTGCGACCTCGACGCCCTGCGCGAGCGCCACTGCCTGGTGGTGGCCGGCGCCGCGCCCGGCACCGCTCCCCCCGGCGCCGCCGCCCCCGACCCAGAGGCCCTCGTCGTCGCGCTCTCCGCCCTGCCCGGCTGCCTGCGCGTGCGGCGCCACCTGGGCCGGGTCCACGCCGTCTGCGCCGGCGCCGCGGCCGAGCTCGCCCAGCGCCTGGACGCCGCCGGCATCGAAGCCACCGCCGTGCGGGTGCCGTTGGAGGAGCTGTTCGTCGAGCTCCTCGGGGGAGAGTCGTGATCCTCGGGCTGGTCCGCCGCGATCCGGCCACCGCCTTCCTCGGCCGCGGGCTGCTGATCGGCCTCGGCGCCGGCGCCTGGGCAGGCATCTACTTCGAGTCCGGCCTCAGCGGCGGCGGCCTGGCGGCGGCGCCGCCTCCGCTGCGGGTCATCTTCACCATCAACCTGTGCCTGATGCTGGGGCTGCCGATGGCCATCGCCGGCCAGCTCCACCGGCGCGCGCTGCCCTTCCAGCTGCACCTGCCGCTCGCTCCGCGCGCGCTCGGATTGAGCCGCTCGATCGCCGCCGCCCTGGTCTTCCTGCTGCCGGCGCTGGTCGCCGCCGCCGTCTACGTCGCCATCCGGCGCGAGCTCGGCGGCGAGGGCCTGCAGGACTACCTGCGCTTCGCCGCGACGATGACGGTCGCGCCCTTCCTGTTCCAGCTGCGCGGCACCCCCGGCGAGCGCGCCGACCTGCCGCGGCCGTGGCTGCATTGGTTGGTGTGCACCGCCCTCCTCATCGCCGCCCAGTGCGCCGTCGTCCTCACCCGACCGCCCTTGTGGTTGGTGGTCCCGCTGGTCGCCGCCGCCGTCGCCGGCCTGGCGGCCTTCAACGGCCGCCGCCTGCCGGCCAGCTTCGAGCTCGCGGCGAGCCTCGGCCAGGCCTCCGGTCGCGGCTGGTCCTTGCCGGCTGGCCTGCGCTGGTTGCGCCGGATCCCGGTGGTGAGCCCCTTCGCCCCGCTCAACGCGGTGCTGCGCCCCGCCGCCCTGCTGTGGCTGAACCTGTTCGCGGTCATCGCCGGGGTGCTGAACATGGTCGCGATGAGCGCCCGCAACGGGAATTGGTACGCGCTGTTCACCTTCCCGATGTTCCAGACCATCCTGCTGGTGTTCCTGGTCTATGGCCTGCCCCGGGTCGCGCACCTGCCGATCACCCGCCGCCGCTTGTTCCTACAGGGCGCCGCGCAGGGCTTCCTGCTCACCGTCCTCGCGCTCGTCCTGGCCTTCTGGGCCGGCGGCCTGCCCGATCCGGCCGCGGTGTTCGGCTCCGCCGCCACCGCCTGGGGGGTGGGGGCCTGGTTCCTGAGTTGGTTCCTGATGGTCAGCACCGCCTTGCACTGGTTCCTCGGCTATCCGCCGACCTCCGGCGGTCGCGCCCTGTCCTGGGTGCTGCGGCCGCTGCACAGCCTGCTTGGGCTGGCGCCGCTGGTCTGGGCCAACAGCCTGTTCGAGGCCGAGCACCCGCGCACCCTCGCCACCCACGCCCTGTTCCAGGACCTCGGCGGCCTGCTGCCCTCGCCGGTCCTGGCCTGGACCCTCGCCGCGGTGATCGCCGCGGCCGCCTACCTCGGAGCCGAAGCGATGTTCGCCCGCATCGAAGTGACCAAGCTCCGCGACAAGCTGGTGATCCCGAAGAAATGATCCGCAGACTCCTGATCGGTTGGCTGCTCAGCTCCGCGCTGGCCCTGGCCTCGGCCCAAGACCCCGCCGCCGGCTCCCCGCCGGCCGCCACCGAACCGCTGCCCGAGCAGCTCCGCGAGCTGGTCGAGACCATCCGCGGCTACTGCGAGGACGAGCGCTTCGTCGGCGCCGAGATCCTGATCCGCCGCGGCGAGGAGGTGCTGCTCCACCAGGCCGTCGGCCTGCTCGACCGCGAGGCCGAGCGGCCGATGCCGACCGGCACCATCTACAACCTGCGCTCGATGACCAAGTCGGTGGTCGGCGCCGCCGCCCAGATCCTGGTCGACGAGGGCCGCCTGGCGCTGTCCGATCCGGTGGCGAAGCACTTGCCCGCCTTCGACCAGGACGGCTTGCGGCAGATCACCGTCGACCAGGTGCTGGCGCACCGCGCCGGCTTCCCGCTGACCATCCTGACCGGCCTCAGCGAGTACGAGGACCTCCAGGCCCAGGCCGCCGGGGTGGCGGAGCATGGCGTGGCGCACCCGCCCGGCAGCAAGTTCTGGTACAGCGACGCCGGCGCCGACGTGATGGGCGCGCTGGTCGAGGCCGCCTCCGGCGAGGCGCTGGACGCCTTCGTCCGCGACCGCCTGCTCGAGCCGCTCGGCATGGCGGACAGCTTCTTCCAGCTCGAGCCCGATGACCCGCGCTGGCAGCGGGTGGCGAAGATCTACATGCGCACGCCGAGCGGCTGGGCCTGCATCTTCGTGCCCGCCGGCGAGTCGATGTACCCCTTCGCCTGGGGTTCGCAGAGCCTCTACGGCACGCCCGAGGACTACTGCCGCTTCCTCCAGATGTGGGCCGACGGCGGCCTCGCCGCCGACGGCAGGCGCGTGCTGTCCGCGCGCGCGGTCGCCAGCCAGCTCGAGCCGTTGTCGCCGATGACCGACCTGGGCTCGCCGATGGCGATGCCGACCGGCTTCCCTGGCATGGAGGTCTGGTACGGTCGCATGGCGGTGCTCTACCGCGCGCCCGGCGCCGCCGCCGACAGCCCCAGCTCGGTGATCGGCCACAGCGGCTCCGACGGCACCATCGCCTGGGCCTGGCCCGATCGCGACCTGACCGCCGCGGTCTTCACGCAGTCGCGCGGCGCCAGCGCGATCCTGCGGGTCGAGTCCGACCTGCACCGCCTCCTGTTCGAGCCCGACATCAACCGCGCCGGAGAGGAGCGGTGGCGCCCCCTGCTCGGCCGCTACCGCCCGGAGGGCGGCCGGCTCGCCGGCCAGGAGGTCGAGGTCCTGGTGGAGAACGGCCGCCTGGCGATCGACGTGCCCGGGCAGCTGGTCTTCCTCCTGACCGACCCCGACGACCAAGGCTGGCGGCGCTTCGTGATCGACGAGCGGGTCCGGGTGCGATTCGAGCCGGAGGAGGGCGGCCTGGCGCCGGCCTTCGCCTTCGAAGCGCCCGGCGAGGAGCCTGGCCTGGTGCGGCGGGTGCCGGCGGGGGAGGAGGCGGCCGGGGTCGCCCCGGAGCCGCCGCCGGGGCCGAGCGCAGCCGAGCTGGCCGCCCTCGAGCCGCTGCTCGGCGTGTACCACGACGTGGAGGGGGACGCCGAGGTCCAGATGCTGCTGCAGGACGGTCGCCTCACCGCGCGCCATCCCCAGGTCCCGATCCCGCTGCAATTCCTCGGGCCGGACGAGGATGGCTTCTTCACCCTCGAGCTGAACCCCGGCATCCGGATCGTCTTCACCCGCGATGAGCAGGGCGCGGTGGATGGCTACGACGTCCACGCCAACGGGGTCGTGACCCCGCGTCCACGGCTGCGCGGCTTGGATGACGGATAAGGAGGGCCAGGAGGCGGCTGGGGGACCTCGGAGCCGCTAAAGAGTTCAAGAGTTGCGCAATCAAATGCTTCCTGAACTTGTGTCATGAGTTTGTCAGAAAATGGGTATTGCGCACCAGAACAGGAGGGTTATTTCCGTGCCATTGCCGGGCGCGGGGTGCGCTCGGCTTCCCCCTTCTCGCCACCCAACCAGCCTGGAATCGGAAATGACCCTCAGGAAGAACGGAATCGTCATTGCGGTGCCGCTTGCTGCCCTCGCCACCTTCGCGATCGGCTGTCAGCAGAGCGTTCGCGCGGACGAGAAGAGCGACCCGGTCGGCACCATCACGGTGGCCGGCACCAACGGATGCGTCGAGTGCCATGGGGAGAGCAACCCCGGCATCGTCGACCATTACCAGAACTCCAAGCACGCCGAGATGGGTGTCGAGTGCATCGACTGCCACTCGGCCGACAAGAGCGATCTGGACGCCTGGGAGCACGAGGGCGAGTGGATCGCCACCATCGTGACCCCGCGCGACTGCGGCCAGTGCCACGAGGCCGAGACCGAGGAGTTCGAGGCCAGCCACCACGCCAAGGGCGGCAACATCCTCCACTCGCTCGACAACCTGCTCGCCGAAGTGGTCGAAGGCCACCGCGGCGACATCATGATCCCGCACCCGCACGAGCCCGGCAAGAAGATCGCGGTCAACGGCCTGGCCTTCGCCAACTCGGGCTGCCACCAGTGCCACGGCTCGCAGATCGCCCTCGAGACCAAGGACGGCGGCTCCGCCACGCCTTGGAAGCTGGTGCTGCCGGAAGGCGGCGGCAAGGCCAAGGTCACCCACGACCTGAGCCTGGTCTCCCGCGGCGACATCGCCCGCGACGACCTCGGTCAGCCGATCTTCGACACCAAGACCTGGCCCAACACGGGCATCGGCCGCTTGAACCTGGACGGTAGCCGCGGCTCCTGCACCGCTTGCCACAGCCGTCACGACTTCAGCTCGCGCCGCGCGCGCCAGCCGGAGAACTGCGGCAAGTGCCACCTGGGTCCGGACCACCCGCAGAAGGCGACCTACGAGGAGTCCAAGCACGGCATCGCCTACCGCGACCTGAAGGACGAGATGAACCTCGACGCCGACACCTGGGTGTTGGGCGAGGACTACTCGGCGGCGCCGACCTGCGCCACCTGCCACGCCTCGGCGACCAAGGACCTGCCGATGACCCACGATCCGCGCGATCGGATCGCCTGGAACAACCGCCCGCCGGCCTCGAAGCGCATCGACGACGAGCACGCCACCTGGCAAGAGCGCCGCGCCGAGATGAGCAGCGTGTGCGTCAACTGCCACAGCGCCAACTACGTCGACGGCTTCTTCGAGCAGTACGACGACTACGTCGAGCTGTACAACGCCAAGTACGCCAACCCGGGCCTGAAGCTGATGGCCGCGATGAAGGAGCACGGCCTGCTGAGCAAGCCGAACTTCGACGAGACCATCGAGTGGACCTGGTTCTACATCTGGCACCACGAGGGCCGTCGCGGCCGCCACGGCGCCTCGATGATGGCTCCGGACTACGCGCACTGGCACGGCAGCTACGAGGTCGCCGACCGCTGGTACAACGAGTTCATCCCCGAGATGCGCCACATCATCGAGGAGGCCAAGCACGACGCCGCCAAGAAGGCCGGCGCCGAGAAGGTCGAGGCCATGCTGGACGAGATCCTGGCCCGTCCTGAGCACCAGTACGTCACCACCGGCGTGCTGCCCGACTAAGCGCCTCCTGAGCGCTTTCCCCACCGGGGTCCCGCTGCGGCGGGGCCCCGGTTCCTCTTTGCTCCTGGGGCGCGCGCTCGGTGGGGCCGGGGTCAATCGCCGCCGAACATCGAGGCGCCGAGGACCCGGTAGATGTCCTGCCAGGCGTTGCCGTCGAAGGGGTTGCTGCGGACCGATTGGTTGGCGTAGGCCAGGCCGACGCGGGGCTGGTCGAGCTGTTGGGTGTAGAGGTCCCAGCCGAGGAAGCGCTGCGCGCGGGCGTACTGGGGGTGGCTCGACGGGACCGAGCGCAGCAGCGCGGCCGCCTGCTCGGGGTTGCCGTCGGCGGCCGCCTGACGGCCCAGGCGATAGAGGTCGCGGTCATCGGGCGAGCGCAGCCAGGAGCCGTGGATCGGTCCATCCTCGCCGAGGAGCTCGGCCAGCGCTTCAGCGCTGGCGGGTCCGCCCTCCTCCTGGGGAGGGGATGGGCTGGGGTTGGCGGGGGCGGAATCGGCGTCGGCCGGAGCCTCCGCCTCCGCCGGCGCAGCCGCGATCAGCTGATCGAGCGTGGTCGTGCTGCCGTCGGGCAGCAGGATCGCCATGTCGCCGTCCGGGGAGGGCGGGAGAGGAGCGGCCAGGCCGAGGCCGAGGCCCAGCACGAGCAAGGGCGCGCTCAGGACGAGGACGCCGGCGCCGATCAGGATCTTGCGGGGGTTCTTGCGCATGAGGTGCTCCGAGGCGGAGACAGGCCGGTCATTGGGAAGAGCAAGCCTGGCCTTGCAGGCAGAGATCTTGACGAGTCCCGCCTCTCCGCCCCGATCTCCGTTCCCCGCTAGGATGACAGTGCGGTCGGTTTCCCTCTCTTCCTACCGGAGGCCCGCCGCGGGATTGATCATGATCGAGCGGATCGTCGCTCCCTGCTTCTTCCTTGGCATCACGGTCGCGGCCGGCGCCCAGGTCATTGGCGGCGGTTGGGAACAGGGCTTCGAGTTCGTCGGCTTGAAGTCCTACGAGCTCGCCGGCACGGCGGTGTCTGCCTACGGGGACTGGGACGGGGACGGGGTCGAGGATGTCCTCGTCGGTGCGCCTTGGGCAGGAAGCCTGCTCCCCAATGAGGGCGCGGTCTATGTCCTCTCCGGGGTCGATGGCAGCACCCTCTTCGAGATCCGCGGCCCGGTCTCACCCTTCGACCTCGGGAGTTCGCTCGGGTCCATCGCGGACCTCGACGGTGATGGATGGCGCGAGATCCTCGCCGGCGCTCCGACCGCCAACGCCGGCGCTGGCGCGGCCTTGGTGTATTCGGGCCGGACCGGCTCGGTGCTCTACCGGCTGGACGGGGCCCACCCCGGCGACGGCGTGGGTTCCTCCGTCGCTGCCGCGGGCGACGTCGACGGGGATGGTTTCGAGGACTGGCTGTCGGGAGCCCCTGGCGCGGACCCCTCTGGATTGTCCGACGCCGGCTCGGTCCATCTGGTTTCGGGCGCGAACGGCAGCCTGATCCGGCAGTTCGATGGGGACAGCCGATGGGGTCGAATGGGCTCCGTGGTCTCTGGCCTGGAGGACCTGGATGGAGACGGGGTGGGCGATGTCGCTGGCGGTGGTCCCCACACCTGGAACGGAGCTTCCCAGGAGGTCGGCGCGGTGAGCCTCTGGTCGGGAGCCACGGGGAGTCGGATCTGGTCGGTCCTCGGCGACCACGAATTCGGGTCGCTGGGATTCAGCCTGGCCGGGACCGGCGACGTCGATGGGGACGGGGTTCCCGACCTCCTCGTCGGAGAACCCTGGGCTCCCTCGGCCGCGGGTCGCACCAGCGCGGGCGCGCTGCTCGTGCTCTCCGGCGCCGATGGCGGGGAGCTGCGGCGGCAGGAGGGCCATTGGATGGGGGCGATCCACGGCTTCGCCGTGGCGGGGGTGGGCGACGTGGACGGTGACGGCACTCCCGACCATCTCTGCGGCTCCCCGGGCGCCAAACCCGGCGGGGTGGAGACCGGGGCGGTCTACCTCTACTCCGGAGCGGACGGCGCCCTGCTCCATCGCTTCGAGGGCCCGAAGGAAGGGGACGGATACGGCCGCTCCCTGGCCGACGCAGGCGACCTGGATGGGAACGGATTCGCCGATCTCCTGATCGGCGCTCCGCGGTCTCGGGGGACCTTCCCGGACCTCCGCGGATTCGTCCATCTCCAGGCCTTCCGCGGCTACCTCGACCTCAGTTCCAGCCAGCTCTCCGCCAGCGCCGGTCCGCCGGCCGACCTCGCGATCGACTTCCCGGACCGCGAGGCCGGGGTGCCGTTCGTCGTCTTGGCTTCCCTCAGCGGTCCGGGACCGACCGCGCTGGGAGGCGTCGAGGTGCCCTTGACCGCCGATCTGCTCCTGCGATCGATCCTGAACGGACGGACCCACCCCGCCCTGCAAGGAGGGCGAGGCCGGCTCGATCCGCTCGGCGATGCCCAGGCCACCCTGCGCCCGCATCCCGCGCTGGGGATCCTCGCGGGCAGGACGCTGTGGCTGGCCGCGGTGAGCGTCGAGCCGGGCTGGAGCTCCGGCCGCACCAGCTCGGTCGCGCGGTCCCTGCTCATCTTGGCCTGAACCGAAGCCGGCCCCCGGCCGCCGCGCTCAGCCGCCGAGCTCGATCCCCGGAACCCGCCCCTCGGTCGCGGTCATGCCGCGGCGCTGCACGGTCAGCTTCAGCTCCAGCACCTGCCGCGGCACCACCGCCACCTCGGCGCTGAGCCCGGCGGCCGGGCGGTCGCCGGGGTACTCGAGGTACTCCACCAGCCAGGCCCCGGCCCGCAGCGGCGGCGACTCGAAGACATCGCCGCGCGGGTTGACCGAGCACAGGTGGAACTGGCCGTCGTCGCGGCGCATCAGCCGCACCACCCCGCTCGCCACCTTGCTACCGTCGACGCAGACCAGGTGCCCGCGGATGGTCGCGGCAGGCCGGAGCTCGAAGCGCAGCAGCGGCCGTTCGCTGGCCGGCAGCTGCACCGTCTGCGCCGGCGGATCGAAGAAGCCCGGGTGCCGCACGACCACCCGGTAACGGTTGGCCGGCAGGCCGCTCAGCTCGACGCTGCCGTCGGCGCGCAGGGTAGCCGCGGAACGCAGCGGGTGACCTTTGCGGTCCTGGTAGTGCAGCTCGACGCTGGCTCCGGCCAGCGGCAGGCGGGCGTCGGCGTCCTGGACCTCGACGCGTAGGCCGTGTTCGCCGGCGTTCGGCAGCGGCACCCGTTCGGTCGCCGGCGCGGGGTCGCCGGGCGCGGGGCCG
>CAZXTO010000122.1:0-9187 GCA_964643675.1 uncultured Planctomycetales bacterium | reverse complement strand
GATCATGTCGTCGCAGCCCGCGTCGAGGATCGCCTGGCGTTCCTCCTCAAAGGCGTGGGCGGTCAGGGCGATGACCTTGGTCTTCCTGCCGGCCTCGGTCTGCTTGATCCGGGCGACGGTCTCGAAGCCGTCCATGACCGGCATCCGCATGTCCAGCCAAACCAGGTGCGGCTTCCAGGAGTCGAAGACTTGCAGGGCTTCGCGGCCGTTCGAGGCCGCCTGGACCGGGAAGCCGACCGCCTCGAGCAGCGAGGTGAGCAGGGTGCGAATGGCGTCGTGGTCGTCGACCACCAGGAGCCGCGGGATCTCCTGTCCGGGGGCGATGGCAACGACCGGCGGAGGTTCGGCGGCGCTCGGCAGAATGGCCGCATCGACCTCCTGGACGGTGAGCCTGAAGTGGAAGGTCGAGCCTAGCCCCGGCGCGCTCTCGACGGTGAGCTCGCCGCCCATCGCCTGGACGATCTGATGGCAGATCGCCAAGCCGAGTCCGGCACCGGTCTCATGGGGGCCGCTGCGCACGAAGGGCTCGAAGATGTTGTCGATCAGCTCCGCCGAGATGCCGGGGCCGGTGTCCTGGACCGTGAAGTCGAGCGCCACCTGGTCGGCCGCCGGCGCACCTGCAGGAGGCTCGACCCGCCTCACCTCCAGGCAAATTTCCCCTCGCTCGGTGAACTTGATCGCGTTCCCCAGCAGGTTGTTGAGGACCTGGCGGAGCTTGCCCTCGTCTGCGTAGACGAAGGTTGGAAGGCCGTCTCCTTCGAAGCGGAAATCCAGGCCCTGCTCCCTGGCCAGGCTGTGATGCGTCTCCGTGATGCTGCGCAGGAAGAACTGGAAGTCAAAGCCCTGCGGGCTGAGCCGCATCTTCCCCGCCTCGATCTTTGCGATGTCGAGGACGTCATTGATCAGTTGCTGGAGGGCCACTCCGCCCACCTTGATCATGCGGAAGGCCTCGGCGTGCTCCTCCCTGAGGCGGGTGTCGCGGGAGATCAGGTCGCTGAAGCCGAGGATGACGCTCAGAGGGGACCGGAGGTCGTGGCTCATGTTGGCCAGGAACAGGCTCTTGGCCTGGTTGGCGTAGACCGCCTTGGTCTCGGCCTCCTTGCGCTCAGTGACCTCCTTGGAGAGCTTGGTGTTGAAGTCGCGCATGCGGACCAGGAAGAAGGCCAGCAAGCCGCAGAAGGCGACGATCGCGAATTGGGGCACCGCGCCGAGGAGGACCGCGGAGTGCCAGGCGAGCCGGTCCTCGAGGAAGACGAGGCTCCAGGGGGCGCTGCCCAGCCCCGAGCGCAAGATCGTCCGGCCGTCGATCGAGTGGAACTCGCCGTCGTTCGGGAGTTCCACCGTCGGCGCCTGGCTGCTGGTGTCCCCGGCCAGATAGGAGCTCAGCGTGTAGACCTCGACCTCCGGGTTCTCGGTGAGGATCGAGTGGGCGATGACCTGGTCGTGGTCGTCGACCACGCAGACGTCGTAACCGGCGAAGGTCTCGGTCTTGAGGTACCCGGTGAGCCCCTCGAAGGTCAGGTCGTAGCCGATGGTGCCCAGGAATTGGTCATCGCGATAGACCGGGATGATGAGGGAGACCATCATCCCCAAGCCTCCTGCGTCCGGGTAGGGCTTGGTCCAGCGGAGTCCGCGGTCGGGGTTGTTCTCGGGCCTACCGAACACGAACAGGTCCATGTCCAGGTATTCCGGGACGAATTGAGAGCTGGCTCCGTCGGTGAAAGGAACCAGCATGTAGTAGTCGTTCTTGGAGATGTAATAGACCCACGGAGTGTCGGTCCCGCTCAGCACCTGCTCGAAGGGCGGGAGCAAGGAGAGGGTCATGCTGAGTTCGCCGATGACGTCCTCCGACAGCTGATCGGCGCGCCCGATCCCCGATGGGGAACCGACCACCGTCTCGGCGAGATTGCCCGGGTGCAGCAGGTACCACTCACCGTTCGTCTGCTCCTTCAGGTCATCCCGGATGAGCTCGTCATCATCGCGCTGGACCAGGTTCTCCCGGACCAGGTCGAGATCCATCTTCTCGCTGTCGAGCAGGGCCGCGTCGGCGCTGGCTCGCAGCATCTTCAGGTGGTCTTCGCTGCGCCCGAGGGTGGCGTCGATCTGCAATCGCGCCTCTTCGAGAAAATCGCGGACCTGTTCTGGCGTTGGTCGTGCTCCCGGAGATAGAGGAGCGAAATGACGGCGAGGAAGAGAGCCAGGCCGAGCCATCGGCGAGATGAGCCGGCCGCGGGAGGGGTGGGCTTCGGCAGTTCCATTTCGCGCGTCTCGGCGGAAACGGGTGGACATCACCGGCCACCGATGACGAGGGGGCATCCTATCACGAATCGGTGATTCCATTGGTCGAGGGAGAGAGGCGAGACTCCGGTCCCGGGCAGGCACCCTCGGGCTCGCCATCGCGACCCCATCGTCAGGGAGACTGGCCTATGGCTTGCCTAAGGGTGGGGGGCTCGAATCCACAGACTGCCCCGCCGTACCGCGATCGAGCCGGTCGCACTTGGATCGGCGGTGGGCGCATCCAGGGCGGCGGTCGCGAGCTTCGGGAGCGCGGTCGAGGGGGCGGAGGGGCCGCCGACTCCCGCGTCGCTTCAGGCGGGCCGTGAAGCCGCGCCGCAGCTCTCGCAGTGCGGCAGCTGGCTGTGGCGGGTCTCGCCGCAGGCCTCGCACTTGCGGTACAGCTCCAGGCCGCAGGAGGCGCAGGTGGCGGGGCCGGCCTCGGTGCCGGTGCGGATCGGGAAGGCGCAGCGCGGGCACTCCCAGCGCCGGTAACCCTCGCGGTTGCGCCGGAGCAGCACCACCCCGGAGGGGCGCGCCGCGCCGCGCAGCAAGGTGACCAGGAAGGCGACCACGACCACCAGGCCGGCGCCCAGCGCGAGGTACTTGAAGAACTCGGCCGGGAAGTGCTCGTGGATCACCGCGCCGAGCTGCCAGGTGGCGGCCAGCAACAGCGCCAGATAGAGCGGGCGGTAGAGGCTGCCGCGGCGCTTGGCCACCAGCCAGGAGGCGGCCAGGAAGACCGGCAGCAGGAAGGCCAGCTTGTAAGCAGCGACGCGGTACTCGCGTCGCTGCAGGGCGTCCTGGTAGGCCTCGCGGGCCGGATCGCGCTGTCGCTCCAGCGAGGCGACGACCACGGCCAGGGCGGCGTTCAGCTGGTGGCGCTGCTCCTCCAGCCCGGCGGCCAGGCCGAGCGATTCATCGAGCTGGTCCTGGCTGTCGAGGAAGCGCTCCTGGGCGGTCGAGAGCGCGGCGCTCTCGGCCTCGTCCCAGTCGACGCCCTTCTCCAGCGCCAGGCGCCGGATCGCCAGCATCTGGTCGATGGTGCCGCGGGCGTTGTCGATGCTGGCGCGCAGGCTCGACTGGATCTCGCGCTGCCGGCCGAGCTCGGTCTCCGCTTGCTC
Source organism: uncultured Planctomycetales bacterium (assembly GCA_964643675.1). Taxonomy (GTDB): domain Bacteria; phylum Planctomycetota; class UBA1135; order UBA1135; family UBA1135; genus J029. The sequence goes on along the minus strand of CAZXTO010000122.1, from coordinate 5,789 downwards.
CAGCCGTTGGCGCAGCTCGCGCTCCTCGGCCACCGCCTCGGCGTCGAGGCTCTCGGCCTCGTACGCGGCGAACTGCGGTCGCTCGACCTGGCCGATGTCGTCCAGCACGAAGCCGAGCAGCCACAAGGCGAGCAGGCCGGCGAGGAAGGACAGCAGCAGGATCAGCGCGCGCAGCAGGAAGGGCGCGCGGCGTTGCCGGCCGGCGTCTCCGGAGGGGGCCTGGGCGGAGGAGGGCGCGGCGGGGGAGGCCTGGCTCACAGCACGCCGACGGTAGCGCCTTCGGCCGCCGCCTGCAGCGTGCGCCTCGCCAGCACCGGCACCATGCGGTGGCGGTACTCGGCGTCGCCCGGCACGTTGGCGAGCGGCTTGCACTGCTTGCCGGCGGCCTCGGCGACCGCGGCGACCGCCTCCTCGAAGGCGGGCGAGCCGGGCGCGGTGCCCACGAGCCGCTCCGCCACCTTGCGCACCCGCGCCGGCCGCGCCTGCAGCGCCACCACGCACAGGTCGGCGTCGGTCACCGCGCCGGCGGGGTCGAGGTCCAGCCGCGCCGCCATGCCGAGCAGCGGGAAGTCGATCGAGCCGCGCTCGCGCAGCTTGCCGTAGGCGCCGCGGTGCTCGTGGGCGGCGCGCGCCGGCACCCGGATCGCGCTCAGCAGCTCGTCGCGGCCGAGCTTCTTGTTCCAGATGCCGTCGGGTTTCCAGATGGCGTCGACGGCGCGCTCCTCGGCGCCGCGCGGGCTGCGGAATTCGAGCGCCGCGTCCAGCGTCATCAGCGCCGGCAGGGTGTCGTTGCTGGCGGCGGCGACGCACTTCTGGCCGCCCTCGACGACGTGGCACTTGGTGCCGTCCTTCTTCAGGCAGAAGCCGAGCGCCTGGCGCCAGAAGTAGGTCTGGTTGTACCACTGGCAGCGCGTGTCCAGCATCACGTTGCCGCCCAGGGTGCCCATGTTGCGCAGCTGCGGTCCCGACACCGCCAGCGCGGCCTGCGCCAGCGCCGGGGCGCGCTCCTGCACCAGCGAGGACTCCGCCACCTCGGTGAGGGTGGTCATGGCGCCGATCTCGAGCCCGTCCGCGGCCTCGCGGATCCCGCGCAGCTCCTCGACGCCGCTCAAGGCGATCAGGAACTCCGGCTCGAACAGGCGGTGCTTCATGTTCGGCAGCAGGTCGGTGCCGCCGGCGATCAGCAGGGCGCGCTCGCCGTGTTCGGCCAGCAAGGCCACCGCCTCGTCGACCGTGGCCGGCTGCAGGAGCTCGTGCTGAGGCAGCCTCAGCACGACGCCGCCTCCCGCTCGCGCTGTTCGGCCAGCGCCGCCAGCACCTTGGCCGGGCTGAAGGGCAGCTCGCGCAGCCGGATACCGACCGCGTCGTGGACCGCGTTGGCGATCGCCGGGATCGCCGGGTGCAGCGGGCCCTCGCCCGCCTCCTTGGCGCCGTAGGGGCCTTCGGGGTCGATGCTCTCCACGATCAAGGCTTGCAGCTCCGGGGTGTCGACGGCGGTCGGGATGCGGTAGTCGAGCAGGCTGGGGCCCTGGTGCAGCCCGAAGCGGTTGACCGCGTGCTCCTCCATCAGGGCCTCGGCCACGCCCATGTAGGCCGAGCCCTCCATCTGCCCCGCGACCAGCATCGGGTTCAGCGCGCGGCCGCAGTCGTGCGCGATCCAGACCTTGTCGCAGCTGATCCGGCCGGTCTCCTCGTCGACCGTGACCTCGGCGACGTGGGCGGTGAAGCTGTAGGCCGGCGAGGCGCCGATGCTGCCGCCGCGGTAGTCGCCGCCGAGGGTGGGGGTGTTGTAGCTGCCGGTCGCGCCCAGAGTGTCGAAGCGCGCCTCGGCGAGCTGGAAGGCCTCGCGGCTCGAGATGCCGCGCTCGGCGTCCTCGAGGTCGATCGCGGCGCCCGCCACCAGCCGCACCCGGCCCGGCTCCACCTCCCAGCTCTCGGCCACCGCCTGCACGACCTGCGCCCGCAGCTTGCGCGCGGCGTCGATGGCGGCGTTGCCGACCATGAAGGTGACCCGGCTCGAGTAGGCGCCGAGGTCCACCGGGCACAGGTCGGTGTCCGCCGCGACCACCCGCACGTCTTCGGGCTTCATGCCCAGCTCCTCGGCCACCAGGTAGGCGACCACCGAGTTGGAGCCCTGGCCGATGTCGTTGCCGCCGGTGAAGACGGTGGCCAGGCCGCTGCGGTCGAGCTTGATCTGGATGCCGGCCTGCGGCATCTCGTTGGGGTAGATCGGGTAGTTGGTGCCCGAGATGTACATCGAGCCGGCGACGCCGAGCCCGCGGCCGCGCGGCAGCTGCCCGCGCCGGTCCTGCCAGCCGCTGGCGCGCTCGACCTGGTCCAGGCACTGCTGGAAGCCGTTCGAGGTGATGCGCTGGCCGTTGACCGTCTGCGTGTCCGAACCCTGGAAGTTGCGCCGCCGGATCTCGATCGGGTCCATGCCGATCGCCGCCGCCACCTCGTCCAGCTGCGACTCGAAGGCGAAGCGCGGCTGCACCGAGCCGTGGCCGCGCTTCGGCCCGCACGGCGGCTTGTTGGTGAACACCCGGGTCGAGTCGAAGCGGTAGGCCGGGAAGTCGTAGGGCCCGGTCAGCAGCTGGCCGGAGTAGTAGGTGGTGACCAGGCCGAAGCTGGAGTAGCTGCCGCCGTCGATCAGGATCCGGGCGTCGACCGCGGTGATGCGGCCGTCGCGGGTCGCCCCGGTGCGGTAGTCCATGCGCATCGGGTGGCGGCCGCGGTGGGCGTAGAAGACCTCCTCGCGCGTCCACAGCAGCTTCACCGGCCGGCCGGTGATCAGCGCCAGCTTGGCGACGATGAACTCGAGCGAGAAGGGGTCGGACTTGCCGCCGAAGGCGCCGCCGAGGTGCGGCTGCACCACCCGGATCCGGGTCGGGTCGATCCCGAGCACGCGCGCCAGCTCGCGGTGCACGTAGTGGGTGATCTGGGTCGAGGACCACAGCGTCAGGCGGCCGTCGGGCGTGGCCTGCGCCAGCGCGCAGTGCGGCTCGATCGCGGCGTGGGTGGTGCCGTGGAAGGAGTACTGCTCCTCCAGCACCACGTCGGCGGCCTCGAAGCCGGCCTCCAGCTCGCCGAACTCCAGCTCGACGTGCTTGGAGACGTTGTCGCGCCGCTTGCGGTCCTCGTGGATCGGGGGCTCGGGGTTGGCCAGCGCCTCCTCCGGCGTCAGCCGCGCCGGCAGCAGCTCGTAGTCGACCTCGATCAGCTCCAGCGCGGCGTTGGCGGTGTCCTCGTCGATGGCAGCCACCGCCGCCACCTCGTCGCCGATGAAGCGCACCTTGTCGGTGGCGAGCGCGTGCTCGTCCGGCGTCCACGGGATCACGCCGTAGTTCACCGGCAGGTCGGCGCCGGTGATCACCGCGTGCACGCCGGCCAGGGCCGCGGCCTTGCTGGTGTCGATCGAGCGGATGCGCGCGTGCGCGTGCGGGCTGCGCAGCGTCTTCGCGTGCAGCATGCCCGGCAGCTGCAAATCGTCGGCGTAGAGGGCGCGGCCGGTGGCCTTGTCCATGCCGTCGACCTTGCGGTTGCGCTTGCCGACGACCTGGAACTCGCCCCAGGGCGCCTCGGAGCCGTGGCGGTCGCGGGCGGCCATCAGGCCCGACCTCCGGCGGGGGAGGCGCCGCGCTCGGCCTCGGCTTCGGCGGCCGCCTCGACCGCCTGGTAAATCTGCTCGTAGCCGGTGCAGCGGCACAGGTTGCCGCTCAGGGCTTGCTTCATGCGCTCGCGGCTGGGCCGGTCCTCGCGGTCGAGCAGGGCCCGCGCCGACAGGATCATGCCGGGCTGGCAGAAGCCGCACTGGAGCGCGCCGGAGGCGTCGAAGGCCTCCTGGACCGGGTCGGCGCCTTCGCCGCCGCGGGCGCGGTGCGCGGGCGCGAGGCCCTCGATGGTGGTGATGCGGCGCCCCTCGGCCAGCGCCGCGGGCAGCAGGCAGGAGAGCGCCGGCTCGCCGTCGAGCAGCACGGTGCAGGCGCCGCAGTCGCCCTTGTCGCAGCCCTGCTTGGAACCGGTCAGGCCGAGCTGATAGCGCAGGACTTCCAGCAGGGTCCAGTGCGAGGGCGCGGCGACGCGCACCTCGTCTCCGTTGATGTTCAGCGTCAGGGCACGCATCGCGCCCATTCTCGCCGCCCGCGAGGGTCTGGACAAGCGCCCAGGACCCGCTGCGGGGGCCGAGAACGAGACCGGTTTGCAGGAGAAACCACACATAAACGGCCCTTAATGGACTGAAATCTAGAAAATCGCATAAGATCGCCGGCAGGAATGCGGAACTCGGAACCGCTTCCCTCCCTCTTCCTTCCATCAGGACGAGCTCCTGATGCCCTCTCATCGCCCCCGGCGCCGCCGGTTTCCTCGCCCTCCGCCACCAAGCATGCGTTTCCTCCTGGCCTTGCTGAGTCTCTCCGGGTTCGCCGCCGCCGCTCCCGCGCAGCAGCCCTTCGATTTCCTCCCGCCGGACGTCCACACCAGCGCCAACTTCGCGCTCGGCGTGACCGACGCCGACCTCAACAACGACGACGTGCCGGACCTGCTGGTGGTCTCGCACTGCCCGCCGCGCGCGATCTGCCTGTTCAACGACTGCGAAGGCGGCTTCTACTGGGCCGGCGACATCCCGCTGCCGATCGGCTCGAAGGCCTCCGACGTCGTCACCGGCGACTTCGACAACGACGGCGACGACGAGTTCGCGATCGTGATGATCGCCCTCGACCAGATCGACGTCTACACCAACCAGGGCAGCGGCGTGTTCACCCTCGGCCTCTCCCTCAGCACCGGCCGCGGGCCGCGCGGCCTCGACGCCGCCGACTACGACGGCGACGGCGACATCGACCTCGCGGTGGCGGTGGCCTGGGCCGACCAGGCCGAGGTGTTCGAGAACCTCGGCGGCGGCAGCTTCGCCGCTCCGGTGGCGCTGAGCGTCACCGCCAACAGCGAACCGCACGACGTCGCCTTCGGCGATTTCGACAACGACGGCGACCTCGACCTGGCGGTCTCCGGCCTCACCGTGCCCGAGGTCAACCGCTTCGACTTCAACGCCGGCGCCTTCACGCTCGCCCAGACCCTGGCCATGAACGCCGGCATCAACGCGGTGCGCGGCCTCGACGCCGGTGACCTCGACAACGACGGCGACGACGACCTGGCCGCCGCCACCAACGGCAACGGCAGCGGACAGGCCAGCGTGATGCTGTCCGCGGGCGGAGTCCTGCAGACCGCCTCCGATTACCCCAGCGGCGGCCTCGGCGCCGAGGAGATCGAGATCGCCGACTTCGACGGCGACGGCCTCGCCGACCTGGCGGTCGCGAACGGCCTGAGCAGCTCGCTCGGCCTGTTCCAGAACACTGGCGCCGGCGCCTACGGCGCGGTCCAGAACGAGGCCACCGGCGACATCCCGGTCAACCTGGCCGTGGCCGACTTCGACGCCAACCAGCGCCCCGACATCGCCGCTGCCTGCGCCGCGACCGCGACCAACACCCACCTCAACGTGACCACCGCGATGGTGCTGTCGCAGACCGGCACCTGCCCGGGCGCGATCACGGTCGACCTGAGCGGCGCCAGCCCGAACGCCCTGATCGAGATCTGGTCGGCCAGCAGCTGCGGTCGCTGGCCGCTGCCTCCGGGGCATCCCTGCGCCGGCCTGCAGACCGGCCTCGGCGCCACCGCCGCGGTCGCCGGCACCATGACCACCGGCCCGGGCGGCACGGGTTCGGTCCCGGCCACCCTGCCGGCGGCCGCCTGCGGTCGGCCGATCCAGGCGATCGACATGTTGCCGCCCGTCGTGATGT
>CAZXTO010000121.1:0-9199 GCA_964643675.1 uncultured Planctomycetales bacterium | reverse complement strand
GAGTGGCGGAATTGGCAGACGCGACGGATTCAAAATCCGTTTCCCGCAAGGGAGTAGGGGTTCGAGTCCCCTCTCCGGCACCATCTCCCGGCCCCCCGCCTAGGAGCACCCTCTCCGGGGCCTCCCGTCGAGCAGGAGTGGCCGAATTTCTCCGCGGGAAGGCGTGCAGAGGCGGGATTTCTTGGCATGATGGATTCCGCGACGCCCCAGCTTCGCGCGGAGGATCCTCCTGCCGATCGGGCCGTCGCCTCGTCCTCATCCCCTGAAGTTCCCAACCAGGAGTGCTCCGCGTGCGCCCTCTTTCCTTCCTTTCTCTCTCCCTGCCGGCGGCAGCCCTGATCGCGGCCGGCCCCCTGGCGGCCCAAGGGCCGATCTACAAGGTCCTGGGTGACAGCGCCTACGACGGCATGGGCCGTTCGGTGAGCTGGCTCGGCGACATCAACAACGACGGCAAGGACGAGTTCATCGTCGGCGCCCCGTTGGATGACAACAATGGCCAGGAGTCCGGCACCGTCCGCATCTTCGACGGCGCGACCGGCAACTACATCCTCGACATGTCCGGGGACAGCCAGCACGACGAGTTCGGCGGCTGCGTGGCCGGCGTCGGCGACGTCAACGGCGACGGCACCCCTGACTTCGCGATCGGCGCCCAGCTGGACGACAACCTCGCCGGCGGCGGCGGTATGGTCCGGGTCTTCTCCGGCTCGAACTACCAGCTGATCTATCAATACGACGGCGCCAGCGCCGATGACGCCATGGGTTGCGACATCGCCGGCGCCGGTGACCTGAACGGTGACGGCTACGACGACTTCATCGTCGGCGCCCGCCAGCGTCAGGACAGCTCGAGCGCCAACCCGGGGTACGTGAACGTGTACTCGGGCGTGAACGGCTCGATCCTCTACACCCTCAGCGGCGGCACCTCCGGCAACCTGCAGTTCGGCTACTCCGTGGCCGGCGGTCGGGACTGCGACGGTGACGGCGTCAACGACATCGCGGTCGGCGTCTACGGCGACGACACCACCGCCCTCAACGCGGGCGCGGTCTGGGTGTTCTCCGGCGCTACCGGCGCCGCCCTCACCACCGTCTTCGGCGACAACGCCCAGGACCACCTCGGCAATGACGTGGACCTGATCGGCGACGTCAACGGCGACGGCAAGGCCGACGTGCTGGCCGCCGCCCTCGGCGACGACACCGTGGCCACCGGCGCCGGCATGGTGCGCATCTTCACCGGCGACACCGGCGCCGTCATCACCACCATCCGCGGCAGCATGCAGGCCGGCGAGTTCGGCTACTCGGTCAGCGACTTCGCCGACGTCACCGGCGACGGCGTCGAGGAGTTCCTGGTCGGCGGCTGGCGCGAGGACAACGTCACCGGCAACGACGTCGGCTCCTGCCACGTCATCAACGGCGCCACCTTCGCCCAGCACCAGCTGGTGGAAGGCAGCACCTCCGACCGGCTCGGCTTCGACGTCAACCGCGCGGGCGACGTCAACGGCGACGGCGTCGAGGACTTCATCGCCGGCGCTTCGCAGTACGGCTCCCCGGGCGGCAACGGCCAGGGCTACGCCACGGTCTACGACACCACCCAGGCGCCGCCTCCGCCGCCGATCCAGTGGCCGAACATCCCGACCGTCTTCCAGAGCGTCGGCGCCGGCTACAACGAGAACTTCGACACCCACGCCGGCGTGGTGCCCTCCTTCATGGCCGTCAACGAGCTCGAGACCGCGACCCGCGGCCCGGACTTCGACGCCTGGTGCAACATCGGCCAGAACGGCCTGCCCACGGGCGGCGGTGGCATCACCCCGAACAGCGGCACCTACATGCTCGAGATGGGCGGCACGCCGAACGGCATGACGACCAACCACGACGTCAGCAACGGCCTCGTCATCGGCCTCAACGGCGCCGGCACCGGCGGCCTGCTGATGGACTTCCAGGCCTACAACCTCGGCGAGGAGAACAGCCTCGACGACGGCGTCTGGGTCTCGGAAGACGGCATCGTCTGGGAGCGCATGTTCAGCAGCTGGCTGCCGATCTCGCAATCCGCTTGGGAGCTGCAGTCCGCCGTCGACCTCAGCGCGGGCGTCACCAACACCTCCGGTGACTTCTACCTGCTGATCGCTCAGTCCGACAACTTCGAGCTGGGCGGCGCTGACGGCATCTGCATCGATGACGTGGTGGTCTACCCGGCCGGTCCGCAGCCGCCGACCCTGGCGGTCTACAACCTGGTCGCGGGCGGCATCGTGACCATCGAGGTGACCAACAACAACCCCGGCGACATCTGCCAGGTGGCCTACTCGATGCTCGGCGGTGGACCCTTCAACAGCCCCTACGGCCCGGTCTACCTCACTCCGCCCTACAACGTCCTGCCGCCGATGACCGCGGACGCCCAGGGCGTGGCCAAGCTGGTGAGCCCGGTTCCGCCTCCGGCGGCCGGTCTGCCGGTGTGGCTGCACGGCCTCAACGCCACCCAGAGTGTGCTGACCAACCCGGTCGCGACCACCATCCAGTAGTCGCGCAGCGCAACGGAATGCGCCGGGCGCCCTCAGGGGCGCCCGGCGCTCTTGGTTTGATGCCCGGCCTCGCCCCGGGTTAAGCTCCCGGGGTCATGGTGAACCCCGCCGATTCCCCCCAGGCGGCGCTGCGCCTGCTGCTCGAACGCGCCGGCCAAACCACCCTCCACCGTCTCGCCGGCAACCGCAACCTGGTCGACGGCTGGGCCCTGCTCGGCGCCCCGCCCGCCAAGCAGGCGGTGGTCGAGGAGCGCTGCCTCGAGGACCGGGTGCTGCTCGACCGCCTGCGCTGGCTGCTCGAGGCCGCCCTGGCGGGGGAGGAGCGACCGGTCGGCGCCAGCCGCTCGGAGCGTGCCCGCGTGCTCCTGCTCGGTGCCCTCCGCCTGGGAGCCCCCGAGGACCCGAGCAGCGAAGCGCTGCCGGAGCTGCCGGCGGAGCTCGCCGAAGCGGCCGCCGCCTGGGTGGTCTGCGCCGGCGGCGCCGAACCGCGCTGGCAAGTCCGGGACGGCTGCTTGCGCCTGCTGGCCTCCGAGCGAGGCCTCGCGGCGCCGGCCTGGTGGGTGGAGCAGTACGGCGCCCTCGAGGGCCTGCAGGCTCGCGAAGGGGGCCTGGAGGTCGCCCTCGCCAACGCCACCGCGGCCGAGCCGCGCTAGCGCGGGAAGGCGCGCGGCACCAGGAAGGAGGGCCGCGGCGGAGAGGGGATCCGGGCCACCCCCTCGGTCACGGTGCGGCCGATGGCGCCGGCCTCGGCGTCGACCTGGCGTCGCCCGCCCTCGACCCAGAAGGCCGCGCAGCCGACCACGGTCGCGAGCACCAGCGAGGCCAGCAGGCCGGTCAGGGCGCCGCCGAGCCGGCCGGCCCAGCCCTGGGGGCCGGTGCCTTCTCCGGCCAGGAAGCGGCGCAGCAGGGTCAGGCTGGGGAGGAACAAGGCCATCAGGGCCAGCTCCAGCCGGGCGGTCAGCAGGGCGGCGTCAGCGCCCTCGTCGAGGAAGCTCCCGAGCGCCTGGAGCAGAGGAGTGCCGAGGAGGCCCACCAAGGCCAAGGAGGCGAACAGGATCAGCAGACGGGTAAACTGGTGCAGAGTGCCGCGAAAGGCCCCCGCAACGATCCCGTAGGCGGCGAGGGCGAGGCCGGTCCAATCCAGCCAACGCAGGTCTCCGAGGAACTCAGGCACGGCCAATTCTGCCCTGTCTCCCGCTCGTGATGCAAGAACCCCATTCCCAGACCGCCACCGCGGTCCAGCTGCTCGACGAACTGGAAGCCCAGGTCACCCGATCATCGGAGCTGGAACGCGAGTGGCAAGCGGCTTTCGAGGAATTCCCTCAGCGGGGGGATTCCGGAGCCTTGCTGCGCTTCCGCGAGTGGTTCCTGCTCGAGCGCCCGGCGGAATGCCTGGGCAGCTCGCCGGTGCAGGCCTGGGCGCCGCCCGACCTGGAGGAGGGCTCGGCCTGGTTCCGGCTGCTGGACAACGTCTTCGGCATCTTCCGCGTCGAGCAGAAGGACGGCAGCGTGCTGCTCGAGGACCTCTGGAGCGGCCAGGCCCTGCTCTGGAAGCCGGAGCAAGCCCTGCCCGCTCTCGGCCCGGAGGCCTTGGCGGTGGGGCGCTTCGTGCTGGGGGAGGGCGGCTGGCACGAGCCGCTGCCTGGGGTCTTCCTGATCGCTGCGGAGGGTTTGATCGATGCCCTCGAGCGGGACCTGAACGCGCTGCGGGTGGAGAACCCTCGCGGGCGCCTGTCGCAGCGGGAGTGTGAGCTCCTGTTCCAGTCGTGGATGGGGGAGCCGGAGGCCGAGGCTTCACCGGCGCCCGACCCTGAGGCAAGCCGCGCGCGCCTGGCCGACCTGCTCCGTGACCAACCCGGGTGGGACCTGGACCGGGCCGAAGGACTGCTGGCCGCGGGCGGCCAATCCGCGCTGTTGGACGAGCTGGCCTTCGACAGCGGGGTCGACCTCGAGCAGGCCCGGCGTCTGATCCTGGAACTGGCGGCGGCCTGGACCGAGGCCTCGCCGGACCCGGGGGCCGTGAGTCCCCACCCGGGCGGACCGGTGCCCGAGGGATCCGATCCTTCGGACCTGGCAGGCGAGCTGGAGCCCGGAGAGGCGGAGCAGGCTCTCCGGCGCTTCGACGAGGCCCGGGCGACGGGCAAGCCGGTCGAGGAGAGCTTCCGGCAGTTGGAGAGCGACCTCGGCCTGGCCGCTGGGAGCAGCGAGGAGCAGGCCGACCCGGAGCCGGTCGGTCCCGTACAGCGGACGGGCTTAGGGGATCTGGTGGAGGTCTACCGCTGGGAGCGTCAGGCCGGCGGCACCGCGCTCGGCCCGGAGGAAGAGACCGCCCTGGCCGCCTTGGCCAACTTGGTGGAGGCCTTGGCTTCGGAGGATCAGTCCAGCTGCGTGTTGCCGGGGCAGGTGGTGGCCTTCCTGTTGCAGGCGCGGGATGAGGACCTGTGCCGCGCGCAGATCGACCAGTTGGATCCCTTCCTGCGCTGGGCCGCGCGCGAGCAGGACGAGCCGGTGGCCGAGTTGGTCGACCAGATGGCAAGCGGTCTGGGCGAGGTGTTGGGGGCCGCGGTGCGCTTCAATCAGGAGCGCGCGCAGGCCGGGGCGATGAGCAACAGCCACGCCAAGGTCGCGGCGACCGAGCCGGTGCGGGTCCAGGTGGCCGAGGGCGAGCTGGCGCCGGTGGCGGATCTGCCGGAGACCTCAGGACCAGGGCCGCGCGTCGGCGACCTGCTCGGAGGCCACTGGCACGAAGGTCACTTCGAGGCGGCGATGTGGCTGCCTCGAGAAGCCCTCGCCGCCTTGCCTTCCCAGGAAGCCTAGGCGGGCGGCGCGAAGGCGACCTCGTCGGCGAGGAAGGCGATCCGGAGGACCTCCTGGGCGCGCGGGAGGATCGACTCCCAGGCGGTGCCAGGGTCGCGGATCAGGGTGACCCGATTGCCGCGGAGGGAGACGATGGCGATCCCTTCCAGCGCCATCAGGGCATCGAGGCCGGGGTGACCGGTGTCGACGCCGTGGCGGTCCTCGGTCCAGCAGCCATCGGGGTAGACCGGGAAGGGAAGCTCGAAGATCGCCCGGTAGGGATGGAAGCCGATGTCCGGCTCGAGGGTATCCGCGGGGGCCTTGGCCATGGAGGAGGTTAAGACCAGCCGGCCGCAATTCCAGGTCCGAGGAGTCCCCGAGGGGCAGAAAGGGGAGAGTCCGTGCCCGTGGCTGCCGGCTACCCGAAGAGTCTGATAATATATATTATGTTGTTTTCAAAATTGGGGGTGCCGGCGCCGCGCCGTTAGGATGCGCCTCCTCGAGCCCAGAAATCGGGCTTCGAGGCCCCTTTGAGGCCATTGTGGAAACGTCTGTGGAAAGCCTTGTGGACAAGTCCGGGAAAAGCGTCCCCGCCGTCCGATCCTTCGAGTCCTTCGAAGTCGGCGAGAGTCACCGCTCCCCGGTTCGGGTGCTCGAGCAGTCGGTCGTCGCGTCCTTCGCCGAGCTGACCGGGGATCGCAACCCGATCCACCTCGACCCGACCTTCGCCCGCGGCACGGTGTTCCGCGGCACCATCGCCCACGGGCTGCTGCTGACCTCGATCCTGGCCGGCATGGCCTTCGAGCACGGGCTCCTGGGCAAGAACATCCTGGCCCTGGAGAAGTCCGAGGAGCAGTATCTCGGGCCCGTGCGTCCCGGCGACCGCATCTTCGGCACCGTGACCATCCGCAGCACCGACCCGGACGCCAGCAAGCGCTGTGGCCGCGTGGTCTGGGATCTCAAGCTCCACCGCCTCGGCAAGGACGACGCCGAGGAGCTGGTGGTCCAGGCCTACTGGAGCACCCTGGTCTTCAAGCAGAAGTTCCTGAAGACCTGAGTTCGCTCGCCCTGGCAGGCCGACGCCCGGGCGCCCACCGGACCGGCCGCAGCCTCAGGACCGGTCTGCGGCCGGATCGGCTCCTTCAATCTCGCCTTGGCGGCCGTGCCACGGGACCGCCCAGCCCTCGTCCTGGCGTTCGAGCAGGCTGACCGACCCCGTAGGAAGACGCAAATCGGTCCACCGCTCCAGCGGCCAGGCCAGGGCCTGCGCCAGGATCGCCCGGGTCGGGAACAGGTGCGAGACCACCGCGATCGTCGCGGTGGGATGGGCGGCCACGAGCTGGCCGAAGGCCGCCAGCACCCGGTCTCGCAGGTCCCCCAGGGACTCTCCTCCGTGGCCGCGCCAGGCCTCTGGGTCTCGATCGTGGGCGGCCCGCTGTCCGGGCCAGAGCTGGTCGACCTGCTCCGGGGTGTTCCCCGTCCAGCGTCCGCGGTCGATCTCCCGCAGTTGGGGCAGGACCTCCACCTCCAGGCCGGGGCGACTCCGGATCAGGCAATCGGCGCCGAAACGGGCGCGGGAGAGCGGGCTGCAGTAGACCGCCTCGAGCTCGACGCCGGCCAGCAACCGGGCGGCGGCCCGGGCCTCGGCCTCGCCGCGCGGACTCAGGGGGACCTCGGTGCCGCCGTAATAGACCCCCGGGGAGGGCGGGACGACGGCGCCGTGACGGATCAGGAACAGCCTCACGGGGGCATTCTGCGTTCCCGGCTCCCCCACCTCAATGCGGTTGCCTGGGTGGTATCCTCCACTAGAGCGATTCGGCCTCGAACACCATGAACCGGCCCCTCCTCGCCCTCTGCGGCCTGCTCGCCGCCTGCCTGCTGGCGGCGGCTGCGCCCGCCCAGACCACCATCGGCGGTGGCTCCGGGGGTGTGAACATCGGCGGCAAGGGCGGCGGCCACAAGAAGGTCGGCCCCTCCGACACCACCGGGCCGGCGCCCCCGCCTGGGGAAGGCCCGGCGCCGGAGGCTCCCGCCGAGCTCTGGCGCCCTCCTGGAGTGGCCTCCTTCCCGCCGCCGCCGATGGTGCCGACCTCCGCGGTGACCCATCCGATGCGGCTGCCGAACACGCTCGAGGACGACTCCGAGTGGCTGTGGTGGTGGGAACTGCAGCGCTGGAACCGCCTCGAGGGACCGGGCCCGCCGCAGGTCGGTCCGGCGGTCACCCCGGGCTCCCAGGTCTCCTCGATCCTGCCCGGGCCGCCGCTGCCGGCGCTGCCCAAGGTGGCCGACCTGGTGGTCCCGGAGCTGTTGCTGGCCTGGAAGGAGGAGCCGCTCCGCGCCGAGATGCGGGCCGCGATCCTGCTCGGTCTGGCCCGCGCCGGCAGCGGCCCGGAGATCGGCAAGGCGCTGCGCGAAGGCCTGCGGGACGGCGACCAGCGCGTGATCGAGACCGCCGCTCTCGGCCTCGGCATCCTCGGCGAGCCGCACGCGATCCCGGTGCTGGCCGCCCTGGTCCGGGACGACGCCGAAGGCCGCCGCCTGCTCGGCCGCCACGAGGTCTCGCGCCAGGTGCGGGCCTTCGCCGCTTACGGCCTCGGCCTGCTGGCGCGCGATTGCCCTTATCGCGGCTTGCGCGAGACCATCGCCGAGGCCCTGCTCGAAGGCCTGGCCGACCACGCCGTGCCCGGTCCGGACCTCAGCGCCGCCTGCGCCGCCGCGCTCGGCATGTTCCCTGGCGAGGACGCCAGCCTCCGGGTGCCGCAGCTCCTGGCGGTGCTGCGGAGTCCGCGGCATCACGAACACGCTCGCGCCGCCGCCGCGACCTCGACGGCGAAGCTGTTGGCGCGCTCCGGCGACTCGGCCTTCGCCCGCGAGGTGCTCGGCAAGATCGCGCGCCGGCTAGAGACGCGCAGCGAGTCCAGCGAGGTGCGCGGCTCCTGCGCCCTGGCCCTGGGGCGGCTCGGCGCCGTGCCGCAGCTGGCGCCCCTGGCGGTAGATCCCCTGCTGCGCCGCTTCCGCAAGGAAGGCGACCCGCGGGTCCGCCATCTCGCCACCCTGGCGCTCGGCGAGCTCGGCTCTGGCACCCACCCGGTGGCCCAGACCGAGGCCTTGCCGGCCCTGCTCAGCGGCCTGGTCGACGGCCCCGACCGGGACCGTGGCTGGTGCGCGATCGCGATCGGCTGGGCGGCGCTGAACGCCCAGGACGCCGGACGGGCGCTGCCGGTGTCGGTGGCCCAGCGCCTGCACGCGGCCTACCCCGACCGCAATCGGATGCGGCTGCGCGCGGCGGCCGCCATGACTCTCGGCGTCATGCGCCACCAGGAAGCCGAAGCCGCGCTCCAGGAGGCCCTGACCGAGATCGGGCACCCCGGTCTCCGGGCGGAGCTGGTGGCCGGACTCGGCCTGTTGGCGAGTCCCGAGGGCCTCGAGCGACTGCCGGACGAGATGGCGCGGCTGGACCCGCTCCGCGAGGAGTACCAGGCCGCCTGCCTGAGCCTCGCTGCCCGCGCCCCGGAGTTGCTGCGCCAGGTCCTCGTCGAGGGCGCCACCCGCTCTTCGGCCACCTACCAGGGCGAGTACGCGGCCGCGGTCGGCCTCGGCTGGCTCGCCGGCGACCTGGAGGCGGTGCCGCCGCTGCTCGAGCTGTGGCAGAGCGGTGAGGCCCCGTTCGAGGTCGAGGTCGCGGCCGTGCTCTCCCTCGGGCGGATCGCCGAGCCCGGGCAGCCGCGCTGGAACGCCGGCTACCTCGACCTGGTGAACCCCTACGCCGCGCCCCTGACCCTGGTGGGAACTCCCCAGCGGCCCGGGGTTTGCGACCGTTTGTAGGCCAATTTCGCGACTGCGTTACCCGGCGGTAACGCTGCCATTGGCCTCTCGCTCCGGTGGGCTGGTAC